>JAGWKM010000022.1 GCA_028865305.1 Patescibacteria group bacterium
CGCGGTCGCCGAAGCGCTGCGACGGCATCGCGGCCTTCATATCTCACAGAAGAAAATACTCGTTTCGATCATCCTCTCCCATTTGACGAGAGAAAAACCGAAATGAACATTCTCCTGAAAAAAACACACCGATTTTTCCTTAACTCGAATTCCTTGTGTTGAATTTGAAGGTCAGTTCTGACACATAGTTTTTGGCATATTTTTTCGTGAAATGGTGGTACTGCCTGAAGAGCTTCCGCTTCATCCAGCTCCAGCAAGATTCAACGTAATAGGCATTGTGGAATCCGCGGTCATGGGTGCGGGCGATGTGGAGATGGCTGTCGCGGAGCATCGTGTAAATGGGACTGCCGTCGGAATATACGGTGACATCCTCAGGCACGAGCTTCCGGATGAACCGTTTGATTAGCTTGCCCGGCTTTCCCTCGACGACCATCGTCGCGAGCTGCCCCGTCGCGGGGCACGAGATGCCTGCGACGCACACTTTGCCGACGACGCGGTAGGTTTGCCGGCCGTGCATCCAATTCGCCTGTTTCTTGAACGTGCCAAAGTATGCTTCGTCCACCTGCACCCCCGTTTGTGGCGTAAAATCAATCGTTTGCACGATATGCGTCCGAAAAAGCCGGTAATACCCATAGAGGGTTGGGCGTGAAAGCCCTGTCAGTTTCTCCGCCAGTTGCACGGTCACGTCTTCCAGCCAGAACGAAAGCAGGATGACGAAGAGCGGCAACGGAATTTTCACGTTTTTCATCCAGGTGCCGGAGAGCAGCGAGAATTTCTTCCGGCAGCGGCGGCAATGGTATCTGCCCTCTTTTTTCACCGACAATATTTTGAAGCAGCCGCAGTGCGGGCACTTCAGCCGGCCTTTTTTGAAGATGATGTTCCGGAGGATGGTCCGCACCTTTGACTCCGGGATGTCCGCTGCAATATGATACATGGAACAGGTTAGTTTGGATTACGGTTCGACCGTTTTATCCTACTAAATCCGTTCCATATCCTTTATATCACCTGAATTTTCCATTCCCAATATCACTACCGGCATTATAAGCCCGAGCGGCTGGATACTCGCGCATGCCGATAATGTTTTGGAACGAGCGCTTCGAATGGCCGGAGAAGGCAAAAAACCCAACGTCCTGGATAATTCTCCCTTCACGCGGATTGCCCGGCCAGGCCAGTTCGTCGGCGAGCAGGTAGTCGAATTGGAGTTTTCGGCAAACGGATACTGCACGAAGCGAGTGCTCATCTTTAGAATGAACGGCGAGCCAATCCCCTGCGAGTTCAGCTATCCGCTTTCATATGTGAAATGGGAGCCGGAAAGCGAATTCGCAAAGTACAGCATAACAAAATGACGATTAAATTCTTTCCGGCGGAGCGCCCCGCGCCCGCCGGTTTTTATTTAGCTCGGCACTCGGGCATCGGGTTTCGGCACTAAGGACTGAATCAGTTTATTCAACATTTTCATCACATCGGAAAGAAGGACTGATAATTCAAAATATTTTTCAGTGTTCATAAAATTGAGTCTTTTGGCAATAATCAGTTGAGTTTCCAACTCTCCACCGGAGGCAAAGGCAATTTTTAGAAATCGAATATACTCCTGTCGATGCCCGCGTCAATAACCCTCCGCGATATTAGAAGGTATTGAAACTGCCGAGCGTCGAATTTGGCTCATTAATCCATATAACTCATTTTTTGGAAATACCTCGGTTGCCTGATAAATCTTTACAACCAAATCGATGGATTTATTCCCACATCCAATTCCTGGTAAGTTTTCATAACCTAACTATCTCGAGCTCAAGCATAAAGTCAAATCCTGTTTAATCATTTTTTAATGCGGGCCTCGAGGAATCGGGCAATAGGTCTAGGGCCGAAACCCGAGGCCCGAATCCCGATCACCTAATTACCGCTCCAAATTCTTTTGTTGTCGCCTCTTCGATTTTTTTATGCAACACGTCTACCTCTTCATTCGTAAGCGTCCGGTCCTGGCTGCGGTAAACGATCCGGTATGCGTAGCTCTTCTTGTCCGCGCCGAATTTGGCGGCATTCTCATATTCATCGATCAATTCCACCTGCTCCACTAAGTCGCCGCCGATGTCGCGTACGAGGTCGAAATAATCATTCGGTGAGAACGTTTTTGGCACAAGGAAAGAAATATCACGCGTA
The DNA here is from genome assembly GCA_028865305.1 of Patescibacteria group bacterium. GTDB lineage: Bacteria > Patescibacteriota > Minisyncoccia > UBA6257 > 2-01-FULL-56-20 > REEB161. The sequence goes on from JAGWKM010000022.1 coordinate 2,158, forward strand.
ACCGGCGGAAATTTGCTGACCTCCACGAACTTTTGCCCAAGCTTCAACTGGTTTGTGACGCGCGGATCATGGGACCAAAGCAGGCGGATGTCCGGCAGGTCCATGCTTACGATAGCCAGCCGCTCCAGGCCGAACCCAAATGCCCAGCCAGTGTAGTTTTTCGAATCGACGCCTAATTTTTCAAGCACGCTCCCCTTCACGACGCCGCAGCCGACCGCTTCGATCCATCGGCCGCCCACCTCAACTTCCATTTCCAAACTCGGATCCGTGTACGGAAACGTGTCTTTGTTCAATCGGTATTTCACATCGGGGCCGAAGACCGCGATCGCGATGTTCTTCAGCGCTTCTTCCAAATCCGCCTGCCCGACGGTCTTCACCGCCTTCGGAGCAAGATACCAACCGTCAATCTGATGGAACACGTTCATATGCCGCCGGTCGATCTCGTCCTTGCGGTACACCTTGCCGAAACTGAAGCTGCCCACCGGCTCATTGGCTGCAATACGTTTTTTAACATCCGGTTCCTGCAGATAGTAATACCACATGACCGTGGTGTGGGTGCGCAGGATATTTTTATCATCAACGTAATACGTATCAGACTTGCTCCTCGCGGGATGGTCCGGCGGAAAATCGAAAAGGTCGAAGCTGATCGAAGCCGGCACGACTTCCGGCGTTTGGATGATGTCGAGATCCTTGAAATACCCGCTCGCCAAAATACGCTGCACGATTTCCGCGATCGGGCTTCCCGATGCGCGGGATAAATCAGGCATACCGAGATACCGCTTGATGCGCGCCGCCTCGGCATCCGTGCGCAAGTCGAGTGCTTTCAAAAGCCGGTTTTGCTCGTCAAGAGAAACGTGGAAAGTCCGATGGTTTGCATCCATGCAATCGATGATAGCAGAAAAATGCACAATGAAAAAGAGTTGTGCCAGGGGTGGGGATCGGACCCACGACCTCGGCCTTATGAAAGCCTCGCTCTGCCACTGAGCTACCCTGGCGCACGGTTTCCAAACATTCTAGCCGATTTCCGGCATTTTTTCAATTTCCCCGTTGCAGCGGTTCGTTATTGTGCGGCCGTCCAATAACAAACCGACCTTGCATTTAATAATTTTTTAATAACAGTATGGCAAACTGGCAGCATGAGGAAATTCAGCAAAACGGCCTTGACGATCCTGGAAATAATCAGGGAAACCGCCTCCGATTTTGCTACCCTTGCGGAGGTTACGGCGACGTCCGGCACGAAAATCCATCCGGAATGGGACATAAAATTCGACAAGATCACTTATCGGAAAATGGACGCCCGGGAACGGCGGGCCAAAAAGCGGCGTTTGAGCGGAATGATCAACCGCTTAAAAAAAGCTGGGGTAATAAGACAGGACGGAAAAAGGTTCATCCTGACAAAAGAAGGGACAAAGACGCTAAAAGAATCAAAGGGGTGTTACGACCTTTGCTCCGCGCCAAGTTTTTACCCGCAATTCGCCTCGAAAACTGATGAAACAATCATTGTAATTTTCGATATCCCCGAAAAAGAGAGGTGGAAAAGGAATTGGTTCCGGCGCGTACTTTGGGTAATCGGTTTTACGAAATTGCAACAAAGCGTTTTCGCCGGACACCATACCATCCCGAAACAATTATTGATCGACGTGGAAAAATTATCTTTGCGCCGCTGTGTCCATTTCTTCACGGTCAAAAATTCTGGGAGCATTTCTGAAATTTGATCGGTTCGTTATTAGACGGCCGTCTAATAACGAACCGCTTCGATTTTTTCTCCTTATTTTTAGTTTTTTCCAGAAATGAAAGCCGCCCATGGGGCGGCTTTCATTTCTTTTTCGTTCCACTTAGCGGATCACTTAAACCATCTTTATCTCGATATCGACGCCGGCGGGGAGATTCAGGTTAGAGAGCGATTCGATGATCTTCTGGTTCGGATTCATGATCTCGACGAGGCGCTTATGGATGCGGAGCTCGAACTGTTCGCGGGCGTCTTTTTTGACGAAGGTCGACCGGTTCACGGTGTAATGCTTCATCTCGGTCGGCAACGGGATCGGCCCCACGATCGTCGCATCGTTCCGCTCGGCAGCCTCGATGATGCGGCGCGCCGAAGAATCGATCAATTTATGGTCGTAGGATTTGATACGCAGGCGCAATTTTTGCGTTGTTGCTTCTTTTTTAGCCATTGATTTTATGCTCGGTCTTTTTTCTCTAAAACAGGTTTATTATCGCCTTCGAGTGAAATCTCCCCTTTTTCATCTCCCCGAAATATCCTGTTTTCTTTCATGGCCAACAGCTTCATTTTCTTTGGATTTTCGAGAGTTTTCTTTTCTTCTTCTGTCAATTGTTTCTCTTCGGCATTACCTTCGGGATCAACAATAAATTTTCTTTCGAAATTACCCATGGTGCCCGATGGTTACTTCAATATCTTCGTCACCGCACCGGCGCCGACGGTTTTGCCTCCTTCGCGGATGGCAAAGCGTTGCTTCTCTTCGAGCGCCACGGGCGAAATGAGTTTTACGCTCAAAGTGACCGTATCGCCCGGCATGACCATTTCCATGCCCTCCGGCAACGTGACTTCACCGGTCACGTCGGTCGTGCGGATATAGAACTGCGGCTTGTAGCCCTTGAAGAACGGCGAGTGCCGGCCACCTTCCTCCTTGGAGAGGATATAGACCTCCGCGGTAAATTCCGTGTGCGGCGTCACGCTGCCCGGCTTCGCGACCACCTGGCCGCGCTCCACGTCTTCTTTCTTCAAACCGCGGAGCAGGATGCCAACGTTGTCGCCCGCCATGCCTTCGTCCAGGATCTTCTGGAACATTTCAATGCCGGTCACGACTGTCTTCTGGGTCGGCTTCAAACCGATGATCTCGACTTCTTCGTTCACCTTGACCTTGCCGCGTTCCACGCGACCGGTCACGACCGTACCGCGGCCTTCGATCGAGAAAATATCTTCGATCGGCATGAGGAACGGCTTGTCGATGTCGCGGACCGGATCCGGGAAGAAATCATCAACTGCTTTGATGAGATCCAAGATCGGCTTCGCGTCCGCATCGTCCGGAGATTTCGCATTCAACGCTTTCAAAGCCGAACCGCGGATGATCGGGGTCGTGTCACCCGGAAATTCATATTTCTTGAGCAACTCGCGGACTTCGGACTCGACGAGGTCGATCAATTCCGGATCGTCCACCTGGTCGCACTTGTTGAGGAACACCACGATCGACGGCACGCCGACCTGACGGGCAAGCAGGATGTGCTCGCGCGTCTGCGGCATCGGACCGTCAGTTGCGGCAACCACGAGAATCGCACCGTCCATCTGGGCGGCGCCCGTAATCATGTTCTTAATGTAATCGGCGTGGCCCGGAGCGTCAACGTGCGCGTAGTGGCGCTTTTCGGACTCATACTCCGAGTGGTGCAAGGCAATCGTAATGCCGCGGGCTTTTTCTTCAGGCGCGTTGTCAATCTGGTCGACGGCTTCCTCTTTCTTCGCGAGACCCTTCATGTGCAAAACGTGCGTGATCGCGGCCGTGAGGGTCGTCTTGCCGTGGTCAACGTGGCCGATCGTGCCGATGTTCAGGTGCGGCTTCGACCGGGAGAATTTTTCTTTTTCAGCCATGTGATTTTAGTTAATAATAGGTTTATATAGGTTGCGGCAAACCGAACGGATCTTTACGAAAACATATTCGGCTCCTTTCACCTTTTGACTTGTTTCGGATAAACAAAAAAAACGCCAATCGACCTCTTTGCTCAAGAATTATAATCCAAGCCGCGGAAAAGTGTCAATAGCCAGCCTTTTGCGGATAACCGAGCCCGCTTGACTCGGCCGCTCTGCCGGTTTATATTCTAAGCAGTTGGTTTTGGCCATTACTGACCGACAGAAATCGCCGTGATACGGTGTATCCTCCAGCGATTCCTGACATCGGGCTTCTTTCGCCAAGAGAGCAGCCGTGGCGCCATGCGTCCGGTTTGGCGGTAGACAGTTGCCCATATGCTCCATTCCTTCCTCCACGAGGAAGCTGCCTGCTTGTGCACGGGGATCCGGCTTTTGCCTGATCCCCGCTTTCTTTTTTAACGCTTAACCAGTATCGCTTACCGTTTGATCAGCGTAATTTCCACGATCTCCGATCTCGTCCCGAACCGGAACGGCGCCATCCAGCCACCGACGCCGCTCGAGGTGTAAACCAACATATCTTTATTTTTTTTGAGGCCATAATCATATCCGGCGTACACCCGCCGCGTGATTAGCGAAATCGGCCAAAATTGGCCGTGATGCGTATGGCCGCAAAGCGCGAGCGAAATGCCGGTATCGGCTGCCGCGCCGAGAAATTCAGGAACATGCTTCAAAAGGATGCTGGGCTGGCTTTTATCGATTGGCAATCCCCGGAGCGCCGCCGCGAAGGATTCGCGTTTTTCAACATGCTTATAATCTATGCCAATGACCTGCAATCCATTCAGGTCTATTTTTTCCATGGTAAGCAATTTGATGTTGCTCCGACGGATGGCGCTAATGAAAACCTCCGCATCGCGGATATATTCATGGTTGCCGGTGATAGCATAAGTACCGAATGGAGAACGGAGAAGGGAGAAAGGAGAGAGGAGATCGTCAACGTCACACTTCACCCCATCGAAAAGGTCGCCGCCGATGAAAACCGCTTCCGGCGCGAGCCGGTTCGTTATCCGCACTATTTTTTCCGCCGTTCCCCTGCCCCAAAGGTCGCCAAGATGGATATCCGATATGAAAACAATCTTTTTCCCGCTCCAAAATGCAGGCAAGTTCGGCAAAGAAACCTGAACGCGCGTCACCTGGATCCGGATATTGTTCCAAATGCCGTAGGACGCAACGGCTGCGGCCACGCCGAAAGAAATATAACCCGCGAGAGAAGGCGTGAGCACTATGCCCGCGAAGGGAAATAGATCTTCGATGACGACAAAACCGAAGCAGGCGCCGCAAAGCGGCCCGACGAAAGCGAACCACGTACCCGCAACACGGTAGAAAAGCCGCACGGCGAATCCCTTCCATTTTGCAGCGATAAGCGATGCCGCCACGAAAGTGAGCGAAAGCAGAAAAAGCAGGACCGCAAGCCACGTCCCGCCGATGCCGAATGCGGCAAAAAGCGTTTCATAGATCATGAAATGCAACAGGAAAAACAAAAGTTGCAGAACGATCACGACGGCAAGAAAAACGGAAATCCCGCCGCGGGGAAGGTGCGGCGCAGTATTTTGCGGGAGGATTTTATTGTTTTGCTTGGTGCTCATGATTTTCTGTTATTGAATCGGTTCAAATGGCCAGACTCCACAACCCGCCAAGGTGCGAACCATACGAAATTACGGGCATGCCAATCATGCCGTGCGGCCGGATTGGTATATTCGTAATTTCGTACGATTCGTAAATTAGCAGGTTGCATCGATCGAAAACTTCTTAAATCAAATAAGTATCATTTCCACAAAGCTCCGCAGTCACATCCAGCCCCATCAAAACGGCAACAGTTGCCCCGTAAATAAGGTAAATAGCCATTGCATCACCGGAAGGAGATATTGAAAACCGAAAAATGCAAAAAGCAGCACGATGATAAGCCCATATCGTTCTAAGAAATACATCGCTTTATAGGTTCCCGGCGTGGGCGGCAGAATGGCAAAGAGCACGCGCGAACCGTCAAGCGGCGGGATGGGCACTAGATTGAAAATCATGAGCGCGATATTCAAATATACGATGACGGCAAACAATGCCAAAAGCAGGTCGGGCACGGCCGTATAAGACAAAATGCGGATGACGAGGCCGAAAATAAAGGCAAGCAGCAAATTGGTTCCCGGCCCCGCAAGAGCGATTTTGGCGCTGCCGCTCCGCGGGTGTTCCAGGTTCCGCGGATCATAGGGCACCGGTTTGGCGGCGGCAAAAAAGAAAGCTCCGCCGCTCACGATATAAAGCATGAGGGGCATAAGGACCGAACCGAAGGCGTCGAGATGCTTCAGCGGATTCAGCGTCAACCGTCCGGCATTCCGCGCCGTCGGATCGCCCAATTTCTCCGCCATGTAGCCATGGGCGACCTCATGCAAAACAGCAGAAAAAATCAGGACGACGAATTCAAAGAGGACGATTGAAAAAGCCATGGGATATATTGTACAATGTCTAATATCTAATGTCTAATTAATAACGAACGTCTAAATGTCTAATTTGATATTCTCCATTAATCATTCGTTAGAAATTATTAATTAGGTATTAGATATTAAAAACACTGCCCTCGTGGTGAAACGGATATCACAACAGGCTTCGAACCTGTTGTTGGGGGTTCGACTCCCTCCGAGGGCACAAATCCATAATAAACTATTTGAATCTACGAAAATCTATGCAAAAACGAGTATTCATAGTTCACGGCTGGGATGGCTATCCCGAAGAAGGATGGTTCCCGTGGTTAAAAAAGGAGCTTGAGGCAAAGGGTTTCAGCGTTGTTGTACCTCAACTTCCCAAAGCAGACGAACCCAGAATCAACAACTGGGTTCCAGAATTAAAAAGGGCAGTCGGGAATCCAGACGAGCAGACCTATTTTGTGGGCCATAGTATGGGATGCCAGACTATCGCCCGTTACCTTGAGACATTATCAGAAGATGTAAAAGTGGGAGGGGTGGTATTTGTTGCGGGCTTTTTCAAAAAACTAACGAATCTTGAAAATGATAACGTTGTAAAAAGTGTTTCGGATGAGTGGCTCAAAACGCCGGTAAATCTCAGAGCGATATCAAAACATATCAAAACAAGTATCGCCATATTCTCCGACAATGACCCTTATGTTCCCATAGAAAACAAAGATGATTTCGCCGGTATTCTGGGGTCAGAGGTAATCATTGAGCATAGTAAAAATCATTTCAGTGGAAGCACTGGCACGACACAATTACCCATTGCTCTTGAATCAGTCCTGAAGATTGCTGGAGAATGGATTAAAATGGATTGACAACCGGTTGGAGCACTCCTTGCCAAAACTTCAATTTCTTGAATATCCTGTTCCAATCCAATTCTCACGAGGGCACAAGAATGTTCCGATGCTCTCCGGGCGTACAAAATATTTGAAAGATGCCACCCGACCAAAACAACCAGGGAAGCCGGCTCGGTATCCATCCTGACATATGGAAGCTTGGCGCTGTAAGTTTCCTTACCGACGTAAGCTCTGAAGCGATTTTCTCGGTGTTCTCCGTATTTTTTACGGTAATCCTCGGCGCTTCGACGGCGCTCCTCGGCATGGTCGAAGGATTCGCGGATTTCTCCTCATCGTCGTTGGATTACATAAGCGGCTGGCTCTCGGACAGGTCGGGCAAACGAAAACCGTTTGCGCTCATCGGGTACGGCTTCTCCGCGCTTGCCAAGGCGTCGCTCGTCATCGCGCAATCGATTGCCGCGCTCGCATCGTTCCGGATCGTTGAACGCCTCGGCAAGAGCTTCCGCGGATCGCCGAGAGACGCGTGGCTCGGAGCCGTTGCCGAAAAGTCCGTGCGCGGATATTCGTTCGGCGTCCATAACGCGCTCGATAAGGCGGGCGCTGTTGCCGGCCCGCTGCTCGCTTACGCGACCCTCGCATGGCTCGGCCAGACGATGCATGCATTCCGGATCCTCTTCCTCGGCGCGGTCATTGTGGCGCTCGCGGCGGTCATCGTGCTCACGTTCGTCAAGGACCGGCCGGGTAGAAAACATGAACGGGAAAACATCTTCATGGCATGGCAGAAACTCGATCCGCAATTCAAGAGATATCTCATTCCCGCTGGAATTTTCTCGCTTGCCTACTTTAGCTTCGGATTTCTCCTGCTCCGGGCATACGCGCTCGGCTTCAGCATCGAAGATGTCGTCCTGCTCTACGCGCTTTTCAATGCGGCGTTCGTCGCCGCCTCGATCCCGGTCGGCAAGCTTGGCGACCGCATCGGGAGGAAATATGTCATCATGCTCGGATATGCGGCCTACATAGCCATGTCGCTCGGCTTCATCTTTGCGACGCAGAAATGGGAGGTGGTTGCGCTCTTCCTGTTATTCGGCATATTCTATAGCATTGACGAAGCGCAAAACAAAGCATTCATCACGGATCTCGAGCAGGAACGGAGGGCAAGCGCCATTGGTCTCTACAATTTTGCAACCGGATTGGTCTACCTCCCCGCATCAGTCATTGCGGGATTATTGTGGGCATTCCACCCGACTTATGCCTTTGGTTTTGCGGCGGCGGTAACATTCCTCGCCTTGGTCATTTTCGTGTCATTGCGATTCGACACCGCGGAAACAAGAGGAAGATAGTTGAAAAAAAATGGGATTAATTTTAAAATAATTGCGCTGCAAGTATTGATATACGCAGTATGCCCCGCTAGCTCAATTGGCAAGGCAGATCCCTCTCGCAAATCGGAATTTGGCCGATTGGTTCGCAATTTAAAAATACATGTGCCCCTATGGCTCAGCTGGTAGAGCAGCTCCCTCTGGCGAGCAAGCTCACCCCGGCAGTTCGGGCGACAAAAATAAAAACAGGCGCAATTGTTTGCAGTGTGCCCCTATAGCTCAATTGGTAGAGCAACTCCCTCTTAAGGAGATGGTTCTAGGTTCGAGTCCTAGTGGGGGCACACTGCACGGAATAATGCGCCTGTTTTTATTTTTGTCGCCCTGCTGCCGGTAAGGAGATGGTTCCGGGTTCGAGCCCTGGTGGAAGCACATGCATTTTCCAAATTGCTGCCAATCCTTCGGCGCAGGCCTTCCGTATATTTTAGGTCGATTGTCGCCTAAATAACCGGCCAAAATGGATTTATATCCCCTATTGGCGTCCTTCAATCCACGCTCTCGTTATGGGGCCGAAATAACCGCTCGCAGGAGAAATCTGGTGGGCCATCTGGAATTCAATCAAAGCGCGGTATGTGAAAGCGCCGAAGTACTGGGTGGGACCGACCGCGGCGAGGGCTCGGGCAGCGGAGCCGGTGTTTTGGCTGATAAGATACTGCTGCAGGGCTCTTACGTCAGGCCCTGTATCTTCCATCGAAAGGTTACGGGAAAAAGCAAATGCTGAGGGCGAGACAACAACCGGAAGGGATGGCGTACCCGTCGCGGAAGTACCCGTCGCCATGAGATAAGCATTAGCCCCCGCAGGAATCGAAATCCCCTGCATCTCTGCCTGATGGACCAACGCATGAAGCCGGGCGATCAGGGAGTTAAGAAGGGAGAGCTCGGAAGACGGAGAGGAGGAAAGCGAAGAGGACTGGCCCGCCGCCGGCGCCAGGCTCGTCGTAAACGTACTGTCCGGCGAAAAAATGGTGAAGCCATCCTGGTCGGAAGAATAAGCTTGGTAGTGGTAGGTGGTTCCCGGAACCAAACCGGAAAGCGTGATACTATGCGCAGTCACGAAGGCATTCGAGGATGACGAAAGGGAGTACGCCAACGCGTTCTGCCCGGCCCGCACTCCGGTCGTCGCGAGATTGTTCGTGTTCCAGGTAAGAATGACTGACGTATCGCTTGGCTGCGCGACGAGGTTCAAAAGAGCGGTAGAGATAGGAGCAGCAGAAGATCCTCCACCGGAAACCCCTGAAGCCATCGGCTGGGAAGAAGGCGTGGTAAAAATAGGAGCAGGAGCAGGGAGAGAAACAGGGGTAGAACTGGAAACAGGAACAGGAGAAGTGTTCGTACTCGTCGCGGAGCTGCTTGCCGCAACGGAAGATATGAAAGTATTGATGACGGGAACAACCGAAATCGCATTCACCACCGCATTCCCTACGGTTCCGGTAAACTGGATTGAAATCTGGTTTCCTGCGGAAACCGTAAATGTCTTGTCGAGAGCCGTGTTCATGCCGGCCTGGGCATAAATGTCAAAATTATTGAGCACCATACTGCCATTGATCGCTATATTCATGACGCGGGCGCCGATGGAATTCTGCGTAAGTTCAGCAAACTTCAGCGTGACGGAATAAGTCCCGCTTGCAACCGGAAAGTTATAGGCGAAGCTCCCTCCGTAGCGCTGCGTTTGGTAGAGCGCCGGATCGCCGGTGCCGGCAATACCCGCATTGGAACTGTTGTACCAGCCGTTTATGTAATCCGCATCGGCAATCCAGTATTGGCCGGTCGAGCCGGTGTAAGCGGAGCCGCCGGCGTTAATGAAATAAGAGTTTGCCGTTGAAGAGACAACGCCAACGGGAGATGAAGCGGCGGGAGATGAAGAAGTGGATGAAGCAGCCGATGCGATGACCGGTGCGGAAGATGAATAACCGCTCGCCGAAGCCAGATCAACCACAAAAAGATCATGCCGTGGATAATGGGAATAGGGATCCGTTCCCAATCCATAATCCCAGTTCGAATCGAACAAATAATATCTGCCGTCCTGCGAAACGTTCCCGCGCGCCTGGTCCCAGAACGAATCGGTCAACGGATTGGCCGTATCGTATTCCATATAGTTGTCCGCAAAACGCCAGACGGTAAAGGTCGAGCAGGAAGTGCAGACGGCAATGATCTCTTTTTGCCACGGCGATTGGCCGGGCGGATAACCGTCATCGACCAAAGTATCGTCAAAAAGCGGCGCAAGCGGCGTAAGTGCGCTCGAATTCGACCACGAGAAATGGCTGCCGAAATACCACCCGGTCGCGTCAGGATTCAGCTGGATCGGCGTGCTCACATTGGCCGTGCCGAGATTATGCAAAATGAACGAATCAGAATAATTGCCGTCGCCGCCGGCGGAATACCCATAGCCCAAATCGTCGTGAGCATTTTCGAGTGCGTTTATGATCGTGTTCCCCTGCGTATCCCATACGTCAAATCCATTGCCCGGCATGGATGAATGGACCGTCACGAGCACGTACCGGCCGCTATGGTCAATTGCAACCGAATGCACGCCGGCATTGTAACCGCTGAAACCGTACAGCGTGCCGGAAACATTGAGCTCAGCCGGAACCGTAGCATGCGTCGCGCTGTTATAAACCGTGCTGGATGCCAAGTTGAGCAATATATAATTTCCGGTAGCCAGGTTATAGGAAAGGACGTAAGGCATCTGATCCTGTTGCGGACCTCCGAAATCGGCCACAAGATACCCGTTCGCAACCTGCATGTCGCCCATGTACGTACCTGCCGGCGGCCGTATGGCCGTCGTAAGGTCAAACAGCTGCGTCGCCTGCCCGGTCGCAATGTTATATTGGTCAAACTTGAAACCGCTCCAATCCGTCCCGTAAATAATATTCGGATCACTGTAACTGAAATTGGCATTGCCGAACGGCAAGAGGATAGAATTGCCGGCGCCGTCCTTAGCGATGGAGGCGGTAAAATTCACCGGATCGAAGTTGAAAAGATAGAATGCGCCTCCGGACATGCGGCCGATGAAGTGCGCGTCATCGGCACCGAATGCGTTCCCGTTTCCGGCATAAGTGTAAAAAGACCGGTTCTGTGGCGAATTATCGGCGGAGGTTACCGCGGTGTTCCCGTCGGTAACGCGCAGCATCCGCGTCGAAGCGAACGCCGGATTCGCATCATGGAACACGAAAGGCGCGGCGTTCAACGCCGGCGGCACGGCGGGTACCGGCAAATATGCTTGCGAGGTCGTGGCGTTATAGGTGGTAAGCGGCGCAAGTGCCCGGGCCGTCCCGGGAACTGCCGCAATAAGAACAAAAACAAATGCCGCAACGAAAACAACAGCCGCAAAGCGCCCCTTGTTAATGAATATCATAAATTTAATAGTACCGCATCACCTATCAAGAAAAAATTGGTTCTGTGGATAACGTAAGTACCTTTGCGCGGTCCATCCCCCGTTCAATTCCTCACTTCGGGCATGATCCAAGTAAAACAAGCGCTTGCGCGCTTGTTTTACAGTTGTGCCCTCGTGAGGAAACGAACAAAACTGCTCCAGCAAAGTCGCTGGAGCAGTTTTTCGGAAACCCACGGTTTCCGATGCCTTCCGACACGGGGAACCGGACGCGGTTCCCCGGCCCCCTCCGCGGTTCGATTCCTCACGAGGGCATGAAAATGGCGGCGTAATCGCCACCATTTTCACTTGTGCCCTCGTGAGGAATCGAACCTCAATCGACTCGTTAGGAGTGAGCCGTTCTATCCATTGAACTACGAGGGCTTTTGAATTTGTTATTAATATAGGTTAAAATACCCTAGGTCGCAATGCGGCTCAAATCCCATGAATTCATTCGAAATTCCGGAAAATCAAGAAGGGGGTGCCGAAAAGACCGAGAAAAAACTCAAGAGCGAGCGGATCCAAAAACTGGTCGACCGCCTGAGGACGGTCGAGGGGAAGAATTTTGAAATCACGGAAAACGAACGGGAATACACGGTCATTGCGCATAAAGATCACGGAACCGAGGCGTTGGTGATCATGAAATCGGGAGACGAGGAAACGGATGAGGGAGCGATTTTTTCCGAAATTATGAGTCCCGAATTGAATAAAGATTATCTCGGCACGCCGAAGATAGAAGAGGAATAAGAAGGGCCCATAGTAAAATGGTATTACGCCTCCATGGCATGGAGGAGGTAGGAGTCCGATTCTCCTTGGGTCCACTCGACGCGCCCTCCTTACGGAGGGCTTGCTCGTGGTAAACCACCTACCCGCTCGTAGAACAATCAATGAAATAACTCGCGCGTCGAGTGCCCTGAGCGAAGTCGAAGGGCATATATTCCACCGACACGGTTTCGAACTCTCATTTTCGAGAGTTCTTTCTGTATTTACCTCTACAATTTTGAGTTTCCCAAAATCAGGTAAAATGGTCGAAATTAAGAGGAGAGACGGACGGTTGGCAAACTCGAGATCAGATTTTTCAGGTCTTTTGAAGCGGTCAACCTCTTTCGAGAGACGATGTCATACAGCAACCTGACAAAAGCGTTGAGGTTCTTTGCATTATTTTAAACGAATTTCTGTGTCAAATCTAAGTCCGTGCAAGCGCACCGACCCACATACCCACATGAATGGCGCATGCCTTAAACTAAACCTGACACTGCGTACGCCGGCGACATAAAATATTCGTAAATTGCTTTGATCAGAGTTTGCCAGTTGTCCGGAACGTCTCCACCGCGCAAGTATTCGATACGGCAAAATGTTCAAAAAACCCAAAGCAAAGGCAAAGGGGCAATGCCAAATCCTATTCAGCGATCGCGAGGACTTGAAGTTCGGAAATGAATAGATAAAAAACTACTCTGCGCCCCAAACGACGACCTCGGCGAATACGGCGCATATGGCAGCATCAAGGAGGAGATTCGCTAAATTCGGAAAGATCGCGCGGGGCGTGATGAGGGCATAAAAGATAAAAATGCCGCCCACGGTCGAAACCGCAATGCCGATCCATTTTTCCCACGAGAGCCAAAGACGAAGGACAAAAGCGGCAATCGGAACGGCGGCGAATGCCGCTAGTTCAAATCCGAGATGCGGTTGCCAATTGAGCGTAAAAACGGCAAGCAGGATAAAAAGCAATAATTCCCAAAAGGGGAAAATAAATGCGAATGCTATGAGCGCCGCCAGCACAAAATCCCCACGCAACCCGGCGATCGGGACCCAAGCTTGAAGCAAAAACGCAAGAATAAGGACTAAGAGGCCAATCGCAAGCTTGCCGAAATTCATGGTATGGAAATTACTTTTCGATCAACACCGCCTGCGCGGCATTCAGGTCGTAGGAAAAATTGACCGTCGCCTGCTCAAAAAGATTGTTGGCCGAAACCGAAACGGCATTCACTTCGCCGATCGGCAATCCGTACGGCAGGCCCGCTGCGGCGGTATAAATGACATCGCCCGGCTGCACCGCGGCATTCTTGGCGATCGAAACCGCCATCGGCTCCGTGCCGCCCTGCAAAAGGGCATCGATACCCGATTTGCCGATCCGTACGGGCATCCGGAAGCCCGGATCAAAAATCGTTTGCACAATCGACCCATCCGTGAATACCTGATATACCGTTCCTATCAGATTGCCGTCATAAAACACGCCTTTCCCGGCCGAAACGCCCATGCCGGAACCCGCATCCACTAAAATCTCGTTTTTAAAATTTAACGGATACCGCGAATATACCATGGCGCGCACCGTACCGGGCACGGTCGAAGAAACCTGGCCGACCATGGCCGTGAGCTCCGCCAGTTGTGCCTTCAAAGCTGCATTTTCGGCCGACAAATCAGCCACATCGCCGGTTGAACCGGTCACCGGCGCAGGCGTCAGGAAATTGCGCAATTTCCAGCCATAGGAAGGCGTGAGAATAATAAGTCCGCCCGTCGCCAAAAGAAGAACTGCCAGGAAATGATGATGTTTTTTGGCCATTGGTTTCGGATTGCCGCCCCGAAAAGATTACAGATTGATCGCGGGAGGCCTCAGGGGATTGTCGAGCAATTCCCGGTGCGATTCAAAATCGTCGATCATCTGGCCCAACCCGCGCGCGACGCAGGTCAATGGATCCTCGGCAATCGTGACGTGCACGCCCGTTTCCTTTTCCAACAATTCATCCAAACCGCGCAGCAGCGCACCGCCGCCGCAAAGCGTAATCCCCTGCCGCAAAACATCGCCAGCAAGCTCGGGAGGCGTTTCTTCGATGACCTCGCGCACGGAATCCGTCACGGCGCGAAGCGATTTCCCAAGCGCCGCCCGGGCGTGCGTGTTTTTCATGACAACTTCGAGCGGCAAGCCGGTCGTCATATCGCGGCCGCGCACCGCAATCTCAAGACGCTCATCGAGCGGCACCGCGGAACCGACGGAAATTTTGGCGAATTCCGCCGTCGGCTCGCCGATCGCCAAATGGAATTCATCCCGCGCGAAACGGATGATGTCATCATTGAACCGGTCCCCGGCGATCTTCAAAGTCCTCGAAACCACCGTACCACCCATGGAAATTACGGCTATGTCCGTCGTCCCGCCGCCGATATCGACGATCAGGCTCGCCGAAGGCAAAGCAATAGGCAACCCGGCGCCGAGCGCCGCCGCCACCGGCGATTCCACGAGATACACCTTCGCGCAGCCGACGTTCAGCGCCGCGTCCTCCACCGATTTCCGCTCAACCTCCGTCAGATCGTTCGGAATGGCCAGGATGGCGCGGCGGTAAGACGTAAACGAGTTCGTCTTCGGCCGTTGGAGCAAATGCCGCAGCATTTCTTCCGTCATTTCGAAATCAGAGATCACGCCGGCAACGAGCGGCCGCACCACATTGATGTGCGCCGGCGTCCGCCCGAGCATTTTTTTCGCCTCATCGCCGACCGCCAGAATGCGGTTCGTCTTCGCGTTCATCGCCGCAACCGACGGCTCGTTCACCACGATGCCGGCGTTTTTCACGTAAATCAGGGAATTCGCCGTACCGAGATCGATGCCGATGTCTTTAAAAATAGTACTGAAGAGAGCCATAGGTTAAAGAGAATGTCTAATTTCTAATGACAAATGCCAAACGGATGAGAGAAATGAGAGAAATGCCAAACGTCGGACATTAACTCATTTCTGTATTCATTTGCCATTTGCCATTTGCCATTTGTCATTTGTCATTTTCACAAATTCCTCTATCTCCATCACTTTCGCTTCGTTTTCATTCCGTCGCTTCACCTCCACTTTTTCGCCAAGTTTTGGACTCACGACGACCCGCCACGGGATGCCGATCAAATCAGCTTCCGCAAATTTTTCACCGGCAGAAACGTTTTCCCGATCGTCATAAAGTACCTCGATTCCGACGCGCTGTAAAGTTTCATAAACCCTTGCGCCGTCGGCTCCGTTCAGGGACAGGAGATGGGCCCCGAACGGCGCCACATTCTCCGGCCATAGTATACCATTTTTATCGTTAAATTGCTCAACAATCACCCCCATGAGCCGCGAAATGCCGATGCCATAGGACCCCATCACGACATGCTTTTTTTCGCCCCGCTCGTCGGTGAACTGCAGGTTGAACGCCTTGGCGTATTTCGTCCCGAGGGGAAAGATATTCCCGACCTCGACCGCCTTTTCTTTTTTGACGGCGCCACCGCATTTCGGGCACCGGCCGCCTTCTTTCATTTCCGCAATCTCCTCGTTTTCGGCATAGCGGCATTTTTCACAGACGAAAATCGTGTCCTCTCCAACCGGCGATATGACTTGGAATTCGTGCGTATTCGAAACCGTGAATTCGCCGCCGGGAGCAAGCGTATAAACGGCGTCGAGGCCGCAGCGTTTGAAAACTTTATGGTATGCCTCCGCGACCCGTGCGTAATATTTAAACAGGTCTTCCTCGGTTGCGTGGAAGCTGTACAAATCTTTCATCAAAAATTCGCGGCCGCGGAGCAAACCGGATTTGGCGCGCGGCTCGTGGCGGAACTTCGTCTGGATCTGATAAACGGCGAACGGCAGGTCCTTGTAAGAGTTCACATATTTCGCCGCGATCTCACTCACCGGCTCTTCGTGCGTCCAACTGATGTTATAGCCCGGCTCCTTTTCTTCTCCCGCAACGACTTTATAGACCACCGGCACCTCCCAGCGCCCGGTCGCCTTCAGGTAATGCTTTTCGTGGAGCGCCGACATCAGCAACTCCTCCCCGCCGATCGCGTCCATTTCTTCGCGCACGATCTGCGAAAGGTTCCGGATCACCCGCCAGCCGAGCGGCAAAAATGAATAAACCCCCGCCGAATTTTTATAAATAAATCCGCCCCGTTCCAAAAGCTGGGCGTTCAGCGATGCCTCATCCTTCGGCGCGTTCCGCTCTATTTTGGTGAATAACTTGGATTGGAACATGATTCATGATTCCGAAGCCGAAGCCGGAAATCTTCTGATGTTTTAAATTTAACACGGAATTCGCTGAAAATAAAGCGTTTTGAAATAAAAACGGCCGTCGAAACGGCCTTATGATTCTGCAGGTTGCAATACCGAAAGATGCAAATCTTCGCAAACCTTAAGGATAGGAATAATCGTGCCATCGCCGACTTGGGGAATTTCTGAGTTAAGGAAAAATCGGTGTGTTTTTTTCAGGAGAATGTTCATTTCGGTTTTTCTCTCGTCAAATGGGAGAGGATGATCGAAACGAGTATTTTCTTCTGTGAGATATGAAGGCCGCGATGCCGTCGCAGCGCTTCGGCGACCGCGGCG
>JAGWKM010000091.1 GCA_028865305.1 Patescibacteria group bacterium
AGCCTCTTTTTGGGCCCTGCGGGTTTCGAAAGTGGCCCGGTCGGGACACTCAAACAGCACTTGGCAAAGTGGCCACAAGTTTTCAGCGGGTATGGCACCGATCTCAGCAATGGCCATGTAACCACCCATCGCACAAGCCCCGGCACAAATGAAGCCGTAAATCAGGTGTCGGGGGAAAGTAGTGAAAGCGTTGACTACCGGCTGTTTTTCAAGGCTGAAAAACGACAAGCTCAAGCCCTGGCTGTCAATATGAGCAGTCCAACCAGCTTTGAACAGCTTGGAACATTCCAAGACCATTCTCTTTTTGGCCATGTCAATAGCGCAATAGCGGACTCCCAGGGAGCCGTTACCATTGCGGAATATTGCCCGGTAACCGCTCGGCCTGGCATTGGCGTCAAAGTCCGGCAAGCGCCCGTGAATGGTCAACTGGGTGGCGTAGCGAAATACAGGCACGCCAATTTCTGATAGCCGTTCAATTGGCACACCGTTTTCAATTTCATCGGCAGTAATATTGGCTTGTGCGTTGCTCACGTTTAGCACACGGCGGGCTTTCTCATCCTCGCCGATATTGGCGCGGTCAAAAATTTCGGTAAGTTTCATAAGCTTATAGGTTTTTAGTTTTATGTTTCTGCGGGTTTAGTCCGTGATTAGCTCCGGGCTTTCCTGCAATTCATATTCGAGCATGGCGATCTCCTCGGAATAGGTCCCCGCCCACTCCCCAACATGATCTGGAAATAGATCCGAATTTTCACCCAAGCGCGGGGTACTGCGCGAATATTGGCGAGACTCCGCGCAAGCATTCAGGAATGACAGCAGATCCTCCATTCCTTTTTGAAGCGAGCCACCACCCACACTGGACTTGAGATCATTGCCGGAATACTCAAAGTCCGGCGTGTCGATATAATAGCGGTATCGGGTACGACCGTCCTGAGTTTGGCCCGCGAATTCAATGGAGATCGTGCCGTTGCCCACCTTCACAGCGGGCAAGAGGCGACTAGAGATCACAAATGGATAATTCAATTTCATACTGTTTTTATCGGTTAAATGTTCACTATCACGCGCCCAAAATACTAGGATGTCCCTAAGTTGTCAATAGCATACTGGACAATAAATATGCGGATATTTTGCTTAATTTGCTCGCTTTGGCATAGCCTGTGCTATTGACAAAATACCCCTGGGTTGCTTACCCCATAGCGGGCATACTTGGACTTATGCCAACTATCAGCATGACTGCCTACAGTGGCGGGGAAAAACTGAAAGAAAAAATAAAATGAAAACAGCAACTAAACCAGATCGGGGTGCATTTCTACGGCAGTATTGGGCCGAAGTCCACGCGGGCAAACGGGTCCGCAAACCGCGCAACGGCACATTGCTAACGCGGTTGGCACCAAAGCAACACCTGCAAGCGGGAGCGATGACGGCCACGACACTAGAACCAGATGATCTGATTATCCGGCTGCGAGATCGTGAGCTTGAGATTATTGCGGGCGGGCAGCGGATGAAAGTCCAGTTGCCGAAAAGCTTGGCAACGTAGCGACATTCCGAGCCAAAAAAGCCCCGGCGATCTAAACGGTTGCCGGGGCTTTTGCTTAGGGCAGCGGGATAATGGGTGCGAGCTTGGCCTTTTTGACTTTTGGGATCTTTGGCAACGGTTTCACTTTGGGCGCGAGCTTTGCAAGTTTGGCAGCGTTTTTCATTACGGAAACAGCATAAACAGCGCAGCGGGCCTTGTCAATAGCACACTAAATGCCAAAAAGCGCAAACAGCGCGAAATAAATTCCAAACTATTTCACTATTGCCATTGACAAGACGGTGAGCGGTAGGCTATGGTTGGCGCGTGATAGCGAAACTAAAAACAAACTTTGGCGGTTCCCGGTGCTTCTCCGCGCACTCTTGCGCTGATTCGCTATCACAGCCGGGGACCGCTTTTTAACCTTGTGATAAGATAGAAACAGTGCGTCAAAGCGAGCCAAACTGAAAGGAAATTGAAAATGAAAACGATACGACGAGATCAACTATTAAAGCTGGCCGAGGCCGGGAAGCTGATCATGGTGGGCAGCTACCACTATGACGAGATGACGGGTGCGGAGACGCGCAACAAAGAGCTTCCTGTGCGCGTCATGCACCCGAGGCCAGATGATCACTTGTCCGGCTTCAAGGAGGGCTTTTGCAACCTGCGGGAGTGCGACTTTCAAAGCCACGGCGGAATGGCGTATATGCGCGACGACAATACCGTCTCGCTTCATGTGTATTCGGGCCGCTTTTACGACTTCCGACTGGTGGACGGCGCGAGCATCAAACCGATCAACGATGCCGGGCGCGGTAGGCGACCGGAGAACCAACGGATGCAGGCTTTTCTGGCATCCAACGGCATCAAGGCAACTGTGAAGTACATCGCGGCTGGTTCGCTGCGTGGGTGCTGGCGGCTGGCCGACGGGAAGCAGCCCTGGACTACGGGCCTGGCCGATAAGTTGAATCTGCTTGGCTTTACGGACTTCGACGGGCAACCGTTGGGTCAGCACTCGGGCAACGGCGGGATGTTCTGCGTTTTTGTCCTGGGTCACAATGAACTGCTGGCTGAGCCGGCGAAGGTGGAGGCAAAATGAACGAAACTGGACTAATACTCCGCACGTCGCTCCCGGCATTGGTTGCGGCTTGGAAACAAAGCGCAACGGAAATAACCGAAGCCTTCCGACTCTTAGATTCGGCCCGCACGCGGCTAAAAACCGAGTTCGGCGACCATTGTTACGGATTTGGCTTCGAGGTCACCAGAAGTCTCCATAGCAACCGGGGCATAGACACGTCAGAAGAGCTTTTGAAGGAACTGAAGAAAGACGCATGGCGTATCCTCGTTGACCGGATGGAATTGCGGCGGGTGCTCAGCATCAAACGCAGCGAAGAACTTAATAAGCAACTCGAAACCGGAGACGGATTGCCTGACATTGAGGAGACGCAAATCCTAGCCATGCTGGAGGGCACATTCAATTCTGTCGGGATTTACATCGAGGAAGCTGTCAAAGAGGTTTTTGATTACTTGCGGCCCGCACACTCAAAATACAAAACCAATAGCGAATTCGAGATCGGCAATCGCGTCATTTTGGGGTGGGTTGTGGAGCGCGGCTATGGTTCGACATGGCACATCGACTATCATCGGGAAACCAATTTGCGGGCGATTGACAACGTATTTCATGCACTGGACGGAAACGGCACGATCAAAACAAATCGTGGCCCGCTTATTGACGCTATCAACGCATTGCCAACGACCGAGAATTTTGGCGAAACCCAGTATTTCAAATTCCGGTGCAATAAAAACCATAACTTGCATTTGGAATTCAAACGGCTCGACCTCGTAACCAAACTTAACCAGGTTGCGGGCGGAATGCGCCTGCGCCAACCAGCATAAAAGCCTATGAGAACATCAATCGCACTAACTCAAGAGCCGGATGGTCAAACGTTCCGCGTAGCCCGCTTTGCCGGCACTTCGGAGTTGCGGATCGGCGCAATGGTCCCCGCCGAGACGATTCACAAGTGGGCCACCGATCAGCGGTACAGCCATGTATCGTTTAGCGTGATCGGCATGACGCCACAGGGCGAAACCAACGACCAGCCGGACTTGCTGGAAGCAGCGCCCCGGCGCAATGGAAAGGTGACGGTGAAGGTGTGAAAGCAAGCACTAAAGCAATTCAGGGCGACTGTGCCGTATCGTTCTACCAAGGGTTGATCAAGTCCAGCACCGGGAAGGTAATATGGCAATGTGACCACCGGCACCCGTTCAAGAATTGGGCGATAAAATGCGCCAATCAGGAAATCATCAGGCGAATGCGAGAGGGGCAATAAATGAAAATGTGCGAGCAATCAACAGGGCCGTACGGCGGACTATGCGATCTCCGAGCAGTGCATCGTTGCGAAAAGTGCAAAAAAACAAATCTGCCACGAGCACGCTAGATACCCGCGCTTTGGCGGGCCAATGTGCATTAGCTGCGCTAAAGAATTGCACCAATATACCACAAGCAAGAAAGGAAATTGAAACAGTGAATTTTTCGCAACTAAATGAGAAACTGGGCGGGGCAGAAAAAGAATCGGATTGGAGGCAGGCAAAAG
>JAGWKM010000092.1 GCA_028865305.1 Patescibacteria group bacterium
CAATCACAACCATGGGTAACGGAACTCAGCAGAAAACGGTCGCCATCTATTCGACGCCAACCTGCCACTTTTGCCAGATGACGAAAGAGTTCTTCAAGGAGAACAACATCTCGTACCAGGACTACAACGTCGCCACCGACCTTGGAAAGCGCCAGGAGATGTTCAACATCACTGAGCAAATGGGCGTGCCCGTTACCGTCATCGGCGACGATGTGGTCATCGGTTTCGACAAAGCGAAGCTCTCGGAGCTTCTCGGCATCGCCGCTTGAGGCAAGCGGCCGCGGATTTTCGCGGAACAAACGCGGACAGACGCAGAACAAAACCCCCGCCACACCGGCGGGTTTTTTGTATCTACAACAAAACTTTTACATGCAACTAGTAGTAGTTTATTATTCCCGTATGAATAGAATATCAAACAAGATCATTATTCAATTGCAAAATTCGAGAAAAAACGGACTCTCAATCCCTGAAATATCGACGAAGTCCAATCTTCCGCGTTCGACGGTGTGGCGGTATACCAGCTCGATAAAGCTTCCTCCCGAACAATACCAAGCTATCCAATCACGACGCGGCGGTAGTACATTGAGATACAAACAAAATCAGGAGAACGCCGATACGGTGGCAACTCATATTTTGCAAAATGCCAAATCAAATCAGCGCTCCCTTTAATACTCTCGGCAATGTATTGGGCGGAAGGAACGAAATCATCTTTCGTTTTTACTAATACTGATGCTGATATGATACGCTTGTTTCTTTTTATTCTTCGAAAAAATTTTTGTGTTTCGAATGATCGTTTACAAGCCATGCTTCGACTTGGCACGAATACGAACAGTAAGGAGCATCTTGTCTTCTGGGCTCGTATCATTGGCATCCCCAAAGAGCAAATCAGTCTCAATATAAATGAAAACTATAATAGGACGACCACGAAACATGGCTTATGTAGAATAACGGTTTCAAAAGGATCGCAGCTCCTAAAGACGGTGTCAGCTATTAATAGAAAATTGACCGAACAAGTTTTACAGGGCAAAATTTCACACTAGGCCCTCGTAGTTCAATGGATAGAACAGCCCGCTCCTAATGGGCTAATGTCAGTTCGATTCTGGCCGAGGGCACACACTAGCGTAAAAAGGTTTGTGGAACTTCTCCCAAACGGGGTAGCACTACGGCGCGTAGTAGTAATCCACGATGCCTTCCGCAAGGATTGCGTCTGAATTGAGCGCCCTCGCACCTAAGGCCTCATAGTTGACCGCAAGAGGCAGTTCCGTGCATCCAAGAATAATTGCATCCGCTCCCTGCGCGAACATCGCATCCAAAACAGCGATATACGCTTGTTTGTCTGGCTGGGTATGCGAGCCTGCGATTACTCCCCGAATGATTTTTTCAATAGGTTTCATTTGTTCGGCGGTCGGTAGTATCGCGGCAATTCCGTTTTTCTCAAGTTCGGCGGGATACAAGCCGGATCCAATAAGCACCGGAGTCCCAAGAACGCCCACTTTTGTGAATCCTCTCTCAATACACTTTTGTGCAACAAGCTCGATCATTGATATGAACGGCACCTTTGTCTGCGTCCGTAACTTTTCTAATAGAATATGTACCGTATTACTGCCGATACAAAGCCGCGTAGCGCCTGCGGTTACCAATGCCCGTGCCGTATCGGTTAGCATGCGTTCAGCTGTTTCAATGTTTTGCGTATCGGAAATGAAATCAGGCACTGGGACCGATTCAATAATGAGGCTTGGGTAATCAGCGTTATTTTGCGCACCGTACTTCAATTGAGATAGCTCGATTATCTTCTCATAAATGAAGTTAGTGGATTGCGGCCCAACACCACCGATGATTCCAACTTTTTTGTGCTTTTCCATGGCGCCACGATACCGTACTTTCTCACATAAGCCCAGATTGCCGGATGTCTTGTGTCTGCTTGTCCTTTAGATACCTCACAGGGTAGGGAATAAGATTCTCATGGTAGGCATAATTTGTAGTACCATATTTGCATGAACGACGATGATCGCCTGAACCGGCTTGAGCGGATGACGATCGATAACAACCGCATGCTTCACGGCATGCGCCGGCGGGCGTTCTTCGGCGGCCTCCTGAAGCTCGCCTTTTGGATAGTTATTCTCGTGGTTTTGCCGTATTACGCGTGGCTCTATGTGCAGCCGTATGTGGAGCAGGCGCAAGGGACGTATCAGTCGATACAGCACACGCAGCAGCAGGTGGCGAGTTCAACGAGCGCGGTAAACGGCTTTTTTGGTCAGTTTGGCAAGCTGTTTGGCGGCTCGAGCGGGAAATGATATATTTCAGTAACTTCCTTAGCCCAGGCGGGCCGATGAAGTACGCCCGCCTGGATAGCTCAGTTGGTAGAGCATCGCTCTGAAGAAGCGGGGGTCCCCAGTTCGAGCCTGGGTCCAGGCACCAATGAAAACCGCCGGCTGTAAGCCGGCGGTTTTTGTTACGAACCCTTGACCTTCAGTTTTGTCTGTCGGTCTTTATTCAGCTTCGGGAGACGGATGGTTAAGAGGCCGTGTTTTTCGGAAGCCTCGGCGCCGTCGACGTCGACCTCGGCGGGGAGGACGATGGTGCGCTCGAACGCGCCCCAGTAGAGTTCCTGGTAGACATAGCCGTCGTCGCTGCCCTCTTTCTGCTCGACGCGGCGGCCTTTCACGGTAACCATGTCGCGCGTAATCGCGATGTCGAGGTCGTCCGGCTTTACGCCGGCCACGAGCGCGCGGATGACAATGTCGTTATCCGTTTGGTACACGTCAACGGTCAGCTGCGCCGCCCCCGGCTCCTCGTGCATTTCGTGCGCGTCATCCGCCTCGGCGACGGCCGCGTGGCGCGGTTCGGGCGCGCGAGCCCCTTCGTCGTCCGTGAACGTGTCGAAATCGTTATCAAAACTGGCGCCGGTCAGTCTGTCGAAGAACGAAGGTTTTTTTGCCATAGAGCGTTAGATGTTTAAACGTTACGCTTCATAAATACTTTTTGCCACCACTCGGGACGCTCGACTTCTTTTACGCGCTCAAGCGCGAGGAGAAGGAAGACAATGCCGACCCAGACGAGCATGAAAACCGTCAGCAAGCCTCCCGCGCCTTTCAAAATTATAAGGAAGTTGAAAACGGCATGCAAGAAAATCGCGAGGATAAGTCCCAGCGCGCCGTAGACGATTTTTCGCGCGCGCTCCTGATAAAAGACCAGAGCGAGCGCGGCGCCGGTGACGGAGGTGGCGAGCACGTGTATCAGCGTCGCGCCGATGAACCGGAGGTCGCCGGTCGCGACCGTCTGCAGCAGCACGCCATTCGCTATGGGTTTAAAGAGAAAGAAGGCATTCTCGACAGCCGAAAAACCGAGCGCGGTCGTGATGAGGTACACGGGGATGTCGATGGGCTCGTCGCATACGGGCCGCCGCAACACGGCAAACCACGCGACGGTAAATTTCGCGCCTTCTTCGATAAATGCCCAGACGATGAGGAGAAAGAAACTCATCGGCACAAAACTGGCGGCGACGGCCTCGAACAACAAGACCGGGAACACCGACAGCATGCCGGCCACGAATGCGAGAAGGAGGAACCGCCGCGGCTCCGGGTGCTTGCCGTCCTCAAAGAGCCAGAATGTAAGCCACACGAGTATCATCGCGAGGCTCGCGAGGAACGCCAAAACGGCCGACGCCGCATCGAACAAAAGGTTCATCCCGTTAGAAATAGGACGCGGACACAGCGATGCTCTCGCCGCTGCCGGTTCCTATTCGGTTATCGCCGGTAATACTGACCTTCTTCATGTGCGCACCGTGTCCGCTATTTCTAACGGGATTCATTTCACTATGATAGCGCGAAAATGCAGCCTACACGCTCGGCCACGGCGCGACCATGAGGAGTTCCGCATCTTTCTGCGGCAGGGAACTCCAAATTTCTTCCGTCACGAACGGCATGAACGGGTGGAGGAGCTTCAACGACGTCGTCAGCATCGTGTAGAGCGCACGCTGACGCGACGCTTTCGCGTTCGTGTCATTGCCTTTCAGTATCGGCTTCGATTC
>JAGWKM010000093.1 GCA_028865305.1 Patescibacteria group bacterium
AGCTTGACCAGCATACAAGGCCAACTTTGCCGGGGTTTTCAGATTGCAATTTGGCGAGTTGATTCGTCGCCACCCTGTAGCGCGACTCAAGACCGGGGCAGTCTTTTTCATTCATGCTTGGGCTGACGTCCAGGCAGACAATCTTTTCGCAATCAAGAAAAGCCTGCGCGACGCCGATTTGCAGCTTATTCGCCTGAGACTGAAGTGAGCCTCTGACGCTGGTGTATTTAGTGATTTGGGTCATAGTCATCTATCTCCAATCTAAACCCATTCAATTCTGACGGCCTGAGTTGCTTTATCCCAACTCGAAACCATCACTTGCCCTTGTCCGTTTACGCAGTCTGACCATTCAAAAATCTCAGACACGCGCAGCCTGCCAACCGTAATTGAACCCGTCACGGTCAGGTTGCCGCATCGCAGCGGCGGGATAAAATAATCAAATTTGCGATTGAAATAATCTGGCTTTTCCTGATTACTCGAACGTTCCAGATACAACCCGGCCTGATACTTTTTTCTTTTTAGCGGGTCAGAAAGAATCAAGTAGGCTTCGTTGATCTTCCTAAATCGCTCCGTGAAATAGTCTTGACCAAGTTCGTTGTCCCGATTGAAATCCGGATGCCACTGGCGGGACATTTTGCGATAGCCAGACTTGATCTCTTGCTCTGTGGCCGTTTCAGAAACGAGCAGGGCAGAAAAAAGAGTTTCTTCTTTTGATCCCGGCTCTTTCTCAAACCAGGCTTGCAGTATTGCTTCGCTGAAAACTACTCGCCAATCCCCTTTAGAAAGCCCTAGCGACGTTTTTCCGGTTTCGCCCGGTCTTTCCTTCGGAATACCCAGGTAGTCAAGCTGGAAGCTGTATTTCTGGCCTGTTTCAACCGGCTTTAACTCAGGTATCTTCAGTTTTTCACCGAAGACGGCTTCAACTTGCTCGACTGCCGTTTCTATTGATTCCGCTTTGATAATCCATGTTTTTTCAGACGGAACCCAGTTTGCGTTTTCGCGGAGAATGTAACGCCGAAGCATTGCTGAAAAGAGTTTTGATTTTTTAGGATGCCACGGCGTTTTGACCGCATAATCATTGCCGGATTGCGTGATTGTGCATTTCATCGTTCCTCCCTTGCCATTGCTTCGTAGGCTTCGGCCAGCTGTATGGCCTGATTTTCATTCATGTCCCGCGTGGATGCGAGGGCCGGAAACATGCTTTCAAATTTCCCGCGCAGGATTTCTTTGTCGCCGCCTTTTTCGATAAAGACGCTTCCGGCATTCAAGATTCTCTGCGCTGTTTCCTGCGAGCATTTCCAGCCTTGCAGGGGCTTGGGCGTGATTATTTCTGCGCCGGGTATGTCCGGTACTTCGGATTCATCCGTGAAGCCTAAGCCGCAAATACTGAGTGTCACGCGGCGTTTGGCTTTTGTCTCGCAGACCATATAAGCGCGAGCTTTTTCTTCGGTTGATAATCCGCGAAGGCTGACACTTGCGCTGGCTCGATCCAGTCTTCCACCGGGTAGGCTTGCAACTGCGTCAACGGTCAGCATGTCGTCTTCGATAGTGCGCTTCATGTCCGTGATCGAAACGCTGTCCCGTTTACGCATCTGCTCTGAGCAGTCCCGTTTGGCATAAAGCGTGATTCGTTCTTCGCCGGTTTTCTTATCTCTGATTTTCAAGTAAGAGAATGGGCTTGTTGCTGGGTTGAGTCCCAGTGTTTCGCAAACCCACAAGTAATAGTCAACGCGCTCTTTCGGGCTGAGCATTGATAAATCGCCGTTGATAAGTTTTTCCATCAATGGGCCATTGTCGCGGACTTGTAGCTTTGTGTTTTCGTTCATGCTTTCTCTCCAGCCGTTTTCTTTTTAGCGGGGTAGGGTTGCGGGGTTAGTCTTCCTCGTATTCGTCAACGTATTGAACATGTTTATACGTTCCGGCTGGCGTCGAAACCTTCAGCGTTGAAACTCGCTTCAATCCATCGGCCTCGCGTTTGCGTTGCACTCTGTTTACATCGTCCAACGCCTCATGGATCGTTGAATAGCTGCGACCCACAACAGTTGTGTTTTGCTTGCCTTCAACGGCAAGTCTGTAATGCTTTTTATATGCCACTTTCTTTTCTCCTACCGCTCGCCTTCTGGCTGCGGCTTTAATCTGGTTTTAATAATTTTGATTCTTCTTTTTTGCTCGCAGATCATTTTCCGCTGAGCATGTAAATCGGCGATTTGTTGATCCAGCAATCTCGTGCTTGCGGCGAGACTCTGGACAAGATCGCTCAAACATTCTGGGCATGCCTGTCGAATCATTTCTGCAACCGGCCAATTCCGGTTGCAGAGCAGACAGGGCTTGATTTGTATTTTCATTGATGTGCCTCGCTTGGCCGAGGCGAGAACTTCACCTTGAAGGTGCGCTCCCCCTCGGCCATGAGTCTATCAGCCCACGCCATTGCCTCAGCCAGATCGTCAAAACCATCTCGCCATTGCACCAGCACGGTGGTTGGCACGCGACGCACAGTGCTTTTCATCTCTCCGGCATTTGTTTGCCGAAGAAAAAGGCGAGGCTTTTTCTTCGACTTCTTGTCGGCGGCACAGGGCGCCGGGCGCGAACCATTTGAGACGAATTTTTCAAAACAGGAATATTTCCTCTCGGCAGTGCCGAAGTGGAATACCGTATTCTCCTTCATTGTTTCTCCTATGTTTTTGAAAAGATTCGCGCGCGCCGCGCATCTTGGGAAAATTGAAAACCACAGAGCGCGGCTAGCACGTCCTGGCATTCTCGTCTAAGAGCGGCTCTTCGCGCCGCTTCTTTTTCAAATCCTTGAGCTTCCGAGCCATTAGGATCACCCGAAAGCCCGGCTTTACGATTTCCGGCTTACCCGAATTTTTCAGGAGTTCCAGCCAGCACTCCTGATAAAGATCATCCACGGTCAGGCAGCGAGGATAATTCTGCGACCAATAGGCCTGCGCCTTCCGGCAGGCGGTGGTGAATTCGCGCCGGAATTGATCCAGCGAGTAATCAGCGAGCGATTCCGGCTTCGGCTTCGGCCTTGCGGCACGAGGTGAGCCGATTCCCTTGCGTCGCCGCCATTCGGTTGTTCGGCTACTCATTTCCGACTCCGCGCCCCTCTCGGGGCGCACTTCTGCTGTGTTGAGTTGGTGGCGAGCGGGGCGGCTCGCCTTTTCAATACCCGGCCTTGTTCAAGCGTTTGAACAAGGCTTTCGCCTCGCGCGTCCCGTGGTGGTGGACTAATTCCGCCACCGCAGCCAATCCATCTTCGCTGTATGGATTAGCCGCGGCAATCCCACTCTGCGCGGCGTCTTCTCGGAACGCCGCGTCGTTTCCCGCGAGAACTTGTATCGTTCTCGCCAGCTTTATGGGACGCTCCGTCCCGTTCAGATGTATTAAATTAACACTATACAGCATTTTATCTCCTAATTATTAAAACGCGTTCAGTATCCCAGAGAATCCTTGTCCCCTGCGAGGCGTTCTCGCACGGTCAAATAAGTTTCTGGGGACACTCCCAAAAGCTGAATGCTGCAATGCTTGAAGTGCAGCCATTCGATTCCTTTGATTTCGGTGAATCCATCCGGGATGGTACCGAAATTGTTGCTCACGTCGCCGAAAAGCGACTCGGCCAGCTTAATCGCATCTTCTTCAGGAAAATGCGACCGAGAATTGTATTCAATCTCACAGAACCGCAGAAACTTTCTGCGGTCGAATGACACGGAGGCGACGGTAATAGCCCCGCATCCATTCCCTCTTCTCGTTTCAACGAGAAGTTCCCAACCGGGGAGCTTCTTTAGGTAAACAGACATTTTTATCTCCTAAAAACCGGTATAGCGGCTTGGCCGCCACGGCATTTTTAGCGCGCAAACGAGAAAACCTGGCGCTTGACGACGCTGCCAACAGAAAGCCAAATAGATGTTCCGCGCGGTCGCTGGCGCATTTCGGTAATCGCTCGCCTTCCCAATAGAAAAGCCCGGCAGCTTCGCGGCTGCCGGGCAGGACTTTTAACCAGATTTACAGCGCGAACTCGCGGCTGAAA
>JAGWKM010000094.1 GCA_028865305.1 Patescibacteria group bacterium
AAAAGATAATCGGCTCCAATTTCCAAGGCGGTATCAACCAACGCATTTCGCTGATTCGTAATAACCGAGCCTTCGCGGCCGAGAACGGCGAGGGCGATATTGCCGCCAGTGTGCATGGACGTGAACGAACACAGGCTGGAAAAATGGACGGCCATGCTCGCGCGCCATTGCCCCGTCGAGGGAACCGCGACGGCGACCTTGAGTTTCCTTTTCGGAACGATATAGGGAAGCATCTATGCTGCCTTGTCTTGCAAGAGTTTTTCCGCATAAGCCTTGGCGGCGATGTATTCGGCGCCCGGTTCGCGCGGATCGCCAAATCGCTTCTGAAAAGCGGCTGCGTTCGCTTGTCCGTGCGCGTCATACTTGGCGAAATGCTGCGCGAGAAATTCGCGCATAGTGATTTCAATTCCAAGCCGTTCGGCGGTTATTTCAGCCTTGGCCCATCGTGCCGCGCGTGTCGCGGCGAATACCTTGTACCAAAATGCAAAGTCTCTGCCGCGCGTGGTCACTGATCTTTGTCCGGCGTAAGCGGCTTGAACCTTGAGCGATGGCCCTCCGCTCACCATCAAATCGAGTTCTTGCAGCCATGTATCGTTGAACCAAAACGGAAAGATCGTCGGCGACAAATCGTAATCCGCCGCTTCTGCCCATTGCTTTGGAATGATCGGCATGACGCAATCGGCGTCGTAGGGACATGACCACCACAGAACGCGCTTGGGAAACTTATCGACCGCTTCGGCGATGATTGCATCCCATCCCGGCGTGATAACGAACGCTCTGTCCGTCGCCCAGATAACGGCATCCGCATCCTTGGCGCAGCCAACAATGCGATTCGATACATCGCCGAGGGTTGAGCGCGGTGCGCGGCTGGCATAAATCGGAACCTCGTCACCAAGACGCTTGCATGCATCGAGCGATGCCTCGTCGTCCTCATCTATTCCAACGACAAAACGCACATCATCTTTTCCCGCGCGCTGACGCCAGAGCGCCATGATGACGCCGATAAGGGCCAGCGGTCTTCCGCGTGTCGGCGTACAAACGGCAAGTTTCATCGCGGTATCCCGTTGAGAAATGTGAGTGCCTGTCGCGCCGACTTTTCAGCCATCAATGCCACGTTAGAACGCATCTGGTGGATCATGGTCGCAATCTGAATCCACCGCGTATCTTCGCGGCAGTAGCCGAGACCCGTTGCATGTTCCTCGGCCAATTTAAGGTTTTCGATTAGCCGCGTGTAATGCTGCGATTCGCTGAATACGCTCATGGTTTCCTACACAAAGTTATCGTTGGTTAATTCAAGAAACCCCGCGATAAGTTTGTTGCGACCATCCGAGGCGCATTGATGACGGCATGAAACATCAGGATCAAGCCCGTCGAAAAATCGTCTCGCTTCGTCGCTGAACCAAAGATCGCGGAAACGCCGATTCTTAATCGAGCCAATTTTGCCGTGTTCCGAGAACGCAACATTATGGCAGCCATAGATGAACTGATCTGCACCGACGACTGGCACCATTTGGCTGAAATAACATTTGTGGTAGCCGCGCCTGATTTGATGCGAAGAAGAATCCAAGTCGTATGAACTGTAAATGGCAAACGCCGGATTGGTGAGCGCACGCGCGGCGTCAATTTCCGACGCAACGGCAGAAGCTATCGGTTTGTGATAGGCCGCAAAATCAGGACGCCATACAGGCGAAATTCGCACATTTTCCACGCCGCAGTCGCGCAGCCGTTTACAGAACGCGGCCAAACCAGTGACATTCGTTTGGGTCACGATGTAATTCACGCCGAGTTCGCAGGAACGCGGTTTCGCTTTGGCGAATTCAGAGATATTTTTCAATACGCGACCAAATTGGTTTTCAGGCACGCGCCGTGATTGGCTCATTTGCGTCGCATCGGTGTAGTCCATGCTCACGCGCGTCCAGTTCGATGACCGTAAAATTGCGGCTCTTTCACCCTCTAACATGCTACCATTGGTGATGATTGAGAGATCAATCCCGTACTGCACCGTCGTCGACATGAATTCTGTTATGTCTGGGTGCATGAGCGGCTCGCCTCCGCCGCTATACGTCACCGCTTTCACCCCTAGAGCGTGAAAATCTTCCAGA
Source organism: Patescibacteria group bacterium (assembly GCA_028865305.1). Classification (GTDB taxonomy): domain Bacteria; phylum Patescibacteriota; class Minisyncoccia; order UBA6257; family 2-01-FULL-56-20; genus REEB161. Next base: position 2,103 of record JAGWKM010000094.1, read on the forward strand.
ACTTCCAACATCTTTTGACGCGGAATAACGTCCCGGTGTTCAACGGTTTCGTGCATACCGATGTCCCAATCACCGTGCCCGTATGCACAAAAATCGCATTTTTGATTGCAGCGATTGGTCGGTTTAACACGGACATATATTGGCGCTGTAATGTTGCCGTCGCGGAATGACGCCAGCTTTTCTGGAAACCAGACAATCTTTGCGTCTGAATAGCGATTATTTTTCACGATAACATATCCTTGTATTCGACGAGCATCGTCGAAACGCCTTTGGTGAAATCGCGCTCGGCTTGTTCATAGGCGAGAGGCACCGTTTCCGTTTTTTGTAGTCGCACCACCGGAAAGGAAACCATCTTGGCGATGGCGGCGCTGTGATCCTGAATGTGCGGCAGGCCAGTGAATAGCGGTTTGTCGCGATTGCCTACCATCGTTCGGATGATAACCGCTGGCGAAAATTCTCCGTGCGACAGCGCGTGGATTTTGTCCAAGTGATTTACGATGGCGTCGAGCGCGTTGAGGATGAAGTCCATGCGCTCAATAAAAACGACAGGGCGATAACCCGTCAGCGCCAAGCCGATGGCGAAGCCGATTAAAAGATTTTCCGCTATCGGCATTTCGATGATTTGATCGTCGGCGGCTTCGTTAAGTGTTCCTGCCGCGCGGCCGTGCTTGAGGCCATAACCGATAAATCGCGTTGAACGATCCTGCGCCAAGTTGGCGTTCGCCGCGCAGATGGCTTCGCGGTACGTCACATGACACCGTGATCTTTTAGAACCTTGATGCCGTCGCCGATGCGCTCGGCGTGATGAATATTGGGCGCGATGTCAATTTTCTCGCCGTCCAACATGAGGACGCGCAGATTTACGGTTTCGACGTTCCACACATTGAAGGTCGGCCAGATCGGCCCTGTCGCGACGCCGAAAATATATTTGCAGCGAAGGGAGAGAGAGCCGATGTCCGAAATCGTCATCGGCGGCGCATGCCCTTGTGTGCATGGAACAGGATGCGAACATGGTGCCGTCGTGACGACGGAATGGCCTTTTTCCTTGAGCTTGCCGATGAGCCAGTCGAATTGCTCGCCCCAGAAGTTCACGAATTGTCCACTAAACGGCGGCGAGTTAATTATCAGAAAATCAATCGCTGGAAACTCCTTAGCGGCGATTCTGGGATAGTCAAAAAGGAAATCGGCTGGTTTCGTAAGCGGATTTTCAACGTCCAATTCTCGGGAAAGTTTGTGGAAAAATTCGATATAGAACCCGGACCAGTCATACCGTTTCCGATGGTTAAAAAAATCACCGTGACGATTTTTCCAAACGTTGATTGATTCGGGCTGTTTTTGGGAAAGATCAATCAGCGATATGGCCGGAACATCCTGCACGGCGTCGCGTAGCTGCGGCAGCAATGCTGCCTTAGCGGCATGAACGAATTTTTTCTCTGGATAGTTGGCGGCGAGCTTTCTTAGGTAATGAATTTGGATCAAATTATCGCCGAAATTATAATCGCAATGCGTTTGGATCATTTGAAAACGATCCTCTTGCTTGTGCCGTTACCCGCATGCGGATAGATGGGTTTGTAGTGGTAGCGAATAACACGCTTGGGCCATGACAGGCGAAACTCGCTCGGCACGCGCTCACGAATGGAGGAATTCACGGAGCGGCAATTATCTTCGATAATGAATGTGATCGGCAGGTCGTGACCTTCGGCCATCGTCACGGCTTCGGCGAAGTGGCCGTTTTCTTCGCCACCATCGCCGTTGAAGCACCAGACTTGGTTGTTTGAGCCTTTGGATTTTAACCCGTAGGCAACTCCGACGGCGATGCACGCTGTTCCAGAGAGTATTGCCGACGTGAAAAAATT
>JAGWKM010000095.1 GCA_028865305.1 Patescibacteria group bacterium
GAACCCCAAATTTCGGCTCGCTTATTGGCATAGGCGATTTTTCCGTCGGCGCTCGGCACGGCGTGATCGGCGGCTGCGCCGAAGGTCACACCAATGACCGGATGGCCGAGATGGCGAAGCTGATCGAGTACGCCGGAGCCGAAAGAACCATCGTCGATAAACACCGCATCGGGTTTGAACTCCGCTATGAGTGCGGCAATTCTGCCGGCGACTTGCACCGTATCGGCTCCGCGCATTGTGACCCACGGAATCGAGACCGCATCGCGCCCGCGCCGGAAGGCGATCACCGTTGCATCGTCACCGTACCGCGCGATGTCGCAGCCCATAACCATAGGATCGAGAATGGTTACGTCGAGCTTAAACGCTCGGTCATGCGACATCGCCGATTCCGCCATTTCAGTCGGAATAAATTGCATCGTGCCCGCTCGCGGAAACACGCCGCGCACGCGGACGCGGACGAAATCGCTATCCTCGCCGTAATCCGTGACCCATTCTTTGATTTGATCTTTGTTCGTGAAACGCGAGGTGCGGCTATCGACTTGTCGCGTGATCCACCGATGGCGGAATCGGCCGAAACATTCCTTGAACCGTCCCGTGTTCCGCGTCGGGTTTCCGAAAACGCACCAGATGATCTGCGTGTCTTTGTCGGTTAACGCGCCTTCGGTGGTTTCCCAGATGATGTCAGGGATGGCGCTGGCTTCATCGTAGACGACGATAATGCGCTTTCCTTGATTGTGGAGACCAGCAAACGCCTCCGTGCGTGTCTCCGACCATGTAACCGCGTCTATACGCCAAGTTTTTTCGTGATCCTTGTCCGATGAAAAAATTGCCGTCGCCGTATAGTCGAACATATCTCGACCGATGAACAATCGAAGCCAGCGCGCAAGCTCAGGCCACGTTTTTGTGCGAAGTTGGACTTCTGTATTGGCCGTAATAACGCCGCGCGTATCCTGCATGGTCGCCATAGACCAGAGGATCAACCAAGCGACCAACGCCGAGTTGTGCGTAACGATAAACTGATTTGCGAGATACAGACCGTCGGGAGCAGCGACGGTTATGCACTGGCCGTCGGCATTTTCAATCGGTTCAATCGAATCAATCCACCGTGATAAATAGCGTTTTTCCGATGGCTTATATGAGTCTCGCCGATGTTTCACCGTGAACGGATTGAACGGTGCGTTTATCGTCAGGCGCCAACAGTCGCGGCAATTAACGCGGTCGCCATTTTTGTCGGGATACCATCCTTTCTTAACCGTATTTTGGATTTTCGCTTTACAGCCTAAAGAGCGTGCAAGCCAAAGAACATCTTCCGCTAGCCGTCTGCTCGTCGTTGAATAACCGATTGATCCAGACTGATTTGCTTCACCATCCGTATCACATAGCCCCTCAAACAGCGCCATACGATTAGCGACCGAGTTGTATTTGAAATCCTCTGGGATATACCTTTCGGATGATCCACATTGGAAAACTGGATCAGTCAAAAGATGCGTGATATTCATAACGCGGTGCGCGGCACCGTTTGAGCCTACGTTTACGTCATATCCTAACGAACGAATTTTATCGGCTATCTCAACGTAAGGTTTTGTATAGATCGGCGTCCCTTTGTGGCCGTCACCAAGCCAAACACCCATGAAATATGGGTGAATATCTACCTCTCGTTCCTCGAATTGAGCGGCTCCTTGGATGGGTATTTCCCAATGGCGCGTTAAAGACACTCCGTTTGGTCGTTTTACGCCTTCTTCTAAAATCTGAATTGTCTCAAGTGTTCTCCACCCAACGATACCTTTTCGTCTCTCCTGTCGTCCGCGCACGTTCCAAAGATGGCCGCTTGAAACGTCAAGCGATGATCCATCATCAAATGAGACGCGGTACATCGGCACATTTTTGAAATGCTGACAGGCGGTTACGTTTGTGGGGCAACCATCCGCTCCGAATACCGTGTCACCGGGGCCTATCTCTCGCCATTGACGTAATCCGGCCGGTGTTTCCACAAAATCGTCGTACCGCTGGAGCTTGCCAACGCCATGTCCTGATGCCGTGGCTCCTTGAATTGCCTCATTGAGATTTTTTAGACCATCTCGAATATCAGCTAGCAATCCGGCTTGCCACTCATCAGGACCATCATGCGTGGATAGTTCCGTGCCTTCCTTTCGCCAAGGGAAAGCGCCTTGGACGAAAGCAAGGGGGTCGTCTCTGACGGAATCCAGCCATCGCTCAAGCGTCGTGCCGGTGTGTTGTTCTGGATCGTATTTAACCAACTGTCTCGCCCACGAGAGAAGAGACGACGGAAACGCGAATTTTCGTGATTTTTAGGCTATCGTTCGGTGCCGACGGAACATCGCAAACATATCCATCTTCAATTTGTTCGTGGTTCAAATAGAGTTCTAACTGTTCGGTTTTTCCGTTTGGTGCAGAAAATTCAAGCTGAAATCTGACCAGTTTTTCCAGTTTTTGCGTCCCCATAGATTCTCCTTCGCGTGGCATCATTTTCAGTTCGTAGCCAATAGCGTTAGCGGCCTTCTCGAATTTCTCAATCGTTGGGGTATGTTTTCGCTTCCATTTGACGAGGCACGTTAGGCTCGTGCCCGCTTTATCGGCAACGTCCGTCATCGCCAAGTTTCGTGCTTTCAAGATGGCGAAGAATTGGATGACTAGGGGGTGTGCAAAGGGAGCGATAGGACAACTTTCGTGGTGTGGATTTGGCGATCTCATAGTGTGATTAACAGAAATTACCATAGGTCACATGGGTCATTTTTTAATTCTCCGCGCCAAATTCTGTAAATATCCTGCTGAAGATCGGTCGGGAATTTCGTGACGTTGTACCAATAAGAAGCCTGATCAATGAACTTGCCGCAAGATCGTTTATCGCTCCTGTAATCGGATGGCAGTTTCACTTGGCTTTGCGATTTGGAGAGGAATTCGGCAAACCTGATTTGCCTTTCTGTTGCTGTTTCCATGATTTATCCCAATATCCTAATTCTCTGCTTCGGTGGTGGGCGGGGCGTGATGCTGACAGAGCGAGACTCCCTGCGTACTTAGCAGGTTGTCTCGCCCAACTAAGCATCTGCCACGGCGGAGCCGGGGGCGCTTAGCTGGTCCGCACCTTCGAGGATGGAGTGCGGCGAGATCGCTACTGTCGGCGGTATTCCTCCCGCCCCCCGGTCTTGCGGCTCCGATCATTGAGCCACCGCTGACGCTTCGCCGGAACCCTATTCTGGTAGCGCCGTAGACTTACGTCGCCCCAGCGGTTCACCCGCCGACGCCGTAAGAGCGCACCAGTTTTGACAATTTCCAAAGTCCGCCATATAATTAACCCGTTGAGCGGGTATGGCCTTTTGGCAGACTTCGGTCACTGATCGCCAGCCCTGGGCGCAAGCCCAACCGACGACGAGCCGGCACTGGATTGGCTCCGGTGCCGGCTCTCAACTGCATTTCTAAGATTTCTCTCCAATTCAAGCTCGACCGCCGTCATAAGATCGACGGGGCCGACGTATCCCCCGCTGCCTGGCGGATTTCCTGGGCCATTCCACGGCATGATTTGGCGTCGCCACAAATCTAATTTTGTGCGCCACACGAATTTGCTAAGGCCATGAACGGAATTTTCAGTGATTTGTATGCGCTCATCCTCGTCAAGCCATCGCTCGCCGTTGAGCCATGTTGAGGGATGAGGTTGAAACCTCATCGGCGTATCGCGCTCTTTTAGAATTTGTCTAAATCGCCTCGCCGTCGCTAAAAGAGTTTCGGCGTCAACGATTTGACGAGCGCGATAGTATGATTTTCGTGCGAAGCCTTTGCCGATCTTGCGCCAACAGTTTGACCACCAAGCCTCGAACTCCGCTTCGAGCGGATGAGGCAAAATAGTTCCCTGTCGTGGGATCAAGCGGTCCCCCGCATTTTTACGGCTCCCCCCGCAAGAGTGATG
>JAGWKM010000096.1 GCA_028865305.1 Patescibacteria group bacterium
GTGAAGCAACTCGGATGTGACCTTCTACCGCTGGAAGCGGCAGTTCGGCCAAATGGATCTCAACGAGGTCCGGCGGCTCAAGGAGCTGGAGAAGGCCTACATATAGCAGCGAGTGTCGTGGTTTTTTTTGAATTTCTACTGGTAGGCAAAAGCTCAAATTGCGGGTCGAGACCAAAATAAACGAGGAGTTTGAGGAGCTCGCTGCGATTCCATTCTCGCACATGCATTGAGTTTGGGGGCGGACCAAGATGACTTGTTCCGCGCTTCAAATCTCTTTCCGGAGTTGATATAACAATAGTGGCTTTAACCGCGCGGTTTAATCGCGCTAACTCTGCTAACAGATATTCCGGGTTTTTCAAATGTTCTATTACATCAGCGCAAATTATTAAATCATACGTATCCGGAAGGAGAAAAGGAGAATCAAGATCTATAACGGACCAAGAGTTGTCGGGGTGCAATTTCTTGCAAATATCAATATTATATTCAATATCAAGCCCCAGTGTTGCCTTACCGGAGAAAAAATTCATAAATATCGTTCCGTCGCCACAGCCGACATCTAATATCCGCTCCCCTTTCAGTTTTTGCGCCAGATTATATGCATTCCATTGTGCATCGGGTTTTTTCTTTTTGCTTCGTATGCATGGATCCGGATTGTCATTAATACGATAGTGAGCTGGCAGGAAATAATTGGATATATCCTGCCTCTGTTGTGAAATGCCGACTTCCATGAGAGTAAAATGTGGCTAATTGAAAAACCGACCGGATGTTTTTCCCCTTTCATAGGCTGGGTCCTTTCTTGCGGGCCCCGGCCACCTCTTCAAACTGCTCGAGTTTTTGGAATCACGCCACCAGGGGGGGCGCCGTTTTTTTCGCCGGTTTGGTGGGATCATTTTTGGGAAACGGTCGCTTGAACGCGGGGCAGGCGGAGCAAAATGGCTCTTCACGCCTTGCCAGAAACTCGTGAAGCTCCGATTCAGAACAGTCGGGGTCCAGCGGTTTGTAAGTGAGATATTGATCCCATTCTTTAGATAATCCGAGTTTCTGTTTCACCATAGGGAGGTAGGCCAGGATAGGGCACTTCCACAATTTTCCTTCATGCATCTGCAAGCAGTATTTCGCATTACATATCTCCCAGCTCTGTTTCGGGTTGTTATCGTGAAAAGGACTGAGTTGGTGGTCCTGATCAATATACCGCATGGTCCATTTTGAAAATGATTCAGAAACTGCAAATTTAATTCCGTATTGAGACTGCCAGGTTTTCAGCAAACTCACAACTTGCTCAAAAGTCTTCTCATATTCGGCACTATTGTAATGCCTGGACAGTTTGATAATGAAGTTTCCAACGTTCCGCACTGCCGCCGGGAATTGTGGATGCCGGTGCAATAAAAATCCGTTGGTGTAGAGATAAAGTTCGGCTGCGGGCCAATATTTTCTCGCAAGCACGACATGCTCGGTAAGTTTTGGATTTATTGCAGGTTCACCGCCAAGCAAATTTATTCTAAACGGCCGCAGGCGTAACGCCCATTTTTGATACCACGCTTCGGCAGTTTCCAACGGCAAATTTCCGGAAAAATGATAGTTGGAGTAATGCGAGCAACTCTCACAAGTAAAATTACAGGCGTGAGAGAGATGAACGTCGAATTGATGGTAATTGATGTCGTGATGGCGATTTATGGCCATAGGGATTTCTTGGATTCTTCGCGGATTTTAATGGGCCGCCAGGAGGGCAAAGCTGGCACTAAACTTGGTTTTCGCAACGGCAAAGAATTCCGGCGCGGTTATTCTCAAAGCCGCGAAAACCGCGCGGCCCCCGCCGAGGAAAAAACTTGAGCTCATGGGCCCTTCGCACCCACTTTTAAATTTCTTATGAGCGAAAGGTTCGCTGTCATTGGCTTAGGTTATGTCGGACTGCCCGTGGCCATGGCTTTTGCGCAAAAATTTCATGGTGTAGTAGGTTTCGATGCCGACCAAGGTAAGATCGACGCCCTTCGGGCTGGAAGGGATTGCACGGCGCAGTTCGACACCGAAGAACTCCGGACCGCGAAGATTGCATTCACCACCGATCCGGCGGAGTTGCGTGATCGAACCTTCTTTATCGTCTCGGTGCCTACCCCGATCGACGAGCACAAACGGCCAGACCTTCGCCCGCTGGTATCGGCTTCCCAGACGGTGGCCCGGGTGATCGGCCGAGGCGCAGTCGTCGTCTATGAATCGACTGTTTATCCCGGCGTGACCGAAGAAGTCTGTGCTCCCATAATCGCCAAAATTTCGGGCCTGCAGGCTGGCGTCGATTTCTTCCTGGGTTATTCGCCGGAACGGATCAACCCCGGCGACCGGGAACACACCTTCGAGCGGATTAAGAAAGTCGTCGCAGGGGATAGCCCCCGGACGCTTGAGCGAGTAGCTGCTGCGTACGGTGCGGTGGTGACGGCCGGGATACACCGCGCGCCCAGCGTCAAGATCGCGGAGGCAGCCAAGGTAATCGAAAACACCCAGCGCGACCTGAACATCGCTCTGATGAACGAACTGGCAATGATTTTCGACCGCCTAGGCATTGCCACCCGCGACGTCCTTCGCGCCGCCGGAACGAAATGGAACTTTATGCCCTTTTCACCCGGGTTGGTCGGCGGCCATTGCATCGGCGTCGATCCCTATTACCTGACCTCGAAAGCCGAGCAGTTGGGATATCATCCGCAAGTGATCCTGGCGGGCCGCAAGATCAACGATGGCATGGGAACGTTCATAGCCCAGAAGGCAGTGAAACTCCTGGTCGGGCAGGGCGCGCCCATCAAGGGTGCGCGGGTTGCCATCCTCGGGCTTACATTCAAGGAAAACGTGCCCGATGTACGCAACAGTCGCGTTCCGGACATAGTTAAGGAACTGAAAACCTTCGGTATCGACATTCTTGTGCACGATCCGCTCGCCGATCCCGGGGAAGCCGGGCGTGAATACGGGCTCAGCCTGGCCCCCTTGGAGAGTCTTATCCGTCTCGATGGGCTGATCCTGGCGGTGCCTCACCGGGAATTTCTCGCCGCCGGGGCCGAATTTTGGAGCGCACGCCTCAAGCCCAATGGCATTTTCGTCGATGTAAAATCCGCCTTCGACTCCGCAAAATTTCCCCCGCCCTTCGCCTACTGGCAGCTCTGACCTTATGATTCTCGTCACCGGCGCCGCCGGATTTGTCGGTTTCCACGTTGCCTTGCGCCTCCTGCGCGACGGCCAGACAGTTCATGGATTGGACAGCCTCAGCGACTACTATGATGTCGCACTCAAGGAAGCGCGTCTGAAACTTCTGAGCCAGTACCCGGGGTTCACCTTCCACCGGCTCGACCTCGCCGATCAAAAAGGCATGGCCGATCTTTTCGCGCAGGCCCGGCCGGAATATGTCGTTCACTTGGCCGCCCAGGCCGGCGTACGCTATTCCCTCGTCAATCCCCGGGCTTATATTGACAGCAACATCACCGGATTCCTTCACGTTCTCGAAGGTTGCCGTCATTACGGTGTGAAACACCTGGTCTTTGCCTCCTCCAGTTCGGTTTACGGCCTCAACACCGCGATGCCCTTCTCGGTGCATCACAATGTGGATCATCCGATCAGCCTCTACGCCGCCACCAAGAAAGCCAACGAGCTCATGGCTCACAGCTACAGTCACCTCTATAACCTGCCGGTGACAGGACTGCGTTTCTTCACGGTCTATGGTCCCTGGGGCCGGCCGGACATGGCGCTCTTCCTCTTCACTAAGGCGATCATGGAAGGAAAACCGATCGATGTATATAATGAAGGCCGAATGAAACGCGACTTCACCTATATAGACGACATTGTCGAAGGCGTGGTCCGCCTGATTCCACAACCTGCCGCGGCCAACCCCGGCTGGAACGGCTCCGCTCCCGATCCCGCCACTTCGCCCGCCCG
>JAGWKM010000097.1 GCA_028865305.1 Patescibacteria group bacterium
AAACGCGCGAAAACCTCGACGGTAAAAAAGATTGTAATCGCGATTACCGATCCAAGCAAAAAGCAATTCATGGTCGGTACTCCGTCATCTCCCGCCCACAGTGCAACAGGGTCGCGAAGCTGTCGCCCGCTTGCCAGGGGCGGTCGTACCCGCAGAGCTCACAGCGATGGCCGTAGCCGCCAGCGGTGACGCGATCGCGGTCCTCGTACTCGGCATCGCGCCGGCCGCGCAGGCGCTCCCGCGCCGCGCGAGCCAACGCTACGTTCGCCCGGCTCGAGGCGTTCTTTCGCTCACTGCGCGCCGCGCCGCCCTTCTTGCCGGCCGCGATTCGCGCTACGTGCAACCGCTCCAGCTTCCGGCGCCCGACGCGGTCCTGCAGCTTTTCGTAATACGCCTTGAAGCGATCGCGGGCATCGATGAAATGCTGCGGCTTAAAGCCTTGGTTGATCACCTGATCGGCAGCATCTAAGGCAGCGTTCGCCAGTTGGTTAAGTCGTTTGCTCATCCTTCACCTCGCGGCCGTCGGCCAGGAGCCTCATGATCGATCTTCATCGTTTTTTCCTCTCGAAGAATTCATCGTGCAGCGCGAAATACAAAAAACACAGAATGAACAAAATAGCAACGTCAGACCACGGCGATTGCGGCCTCAGGAAAAGCCAACCCGCCAGTGCAACCAGGACAAATAAAAGTATGTCCATCGTTCACCTCTCACTTAAACGTCACCCGCACGCCCAGGTCGGCGAAGCGCCGCTTGAGCTTCGACTCTCGCTCCTTGTCGCTCAGGTCCTCGTTGTCGTTAACCGCGTAAATCTCGCCCAGTGCGCGCTCTAAAGGAGTGCCAACATCGCCTAGTTCCTTCATGTTGTCGATCTCCTTCGCACGTAGACCACCGGCGCGAGCGAAGAAACCCACGCAACACATCTTGGCGTCGCTGTGACGGTACAGATAACTGTGAGAGTTGCCGCGGCCGCGCAGCCAGCGCGAGCGAAGCACCGTGAAACTTTTAGGTAGTTGAAACATTTGAGCCTCCTTTGAATATTTCGCTCATTGTCGCCCATCTTATTACGGTTTACATCGCGAGTACAATAAAAAATTCTTATAGGTCAATGCGTGACGCCGTAACCGGGGTTAGCGGTCCATGCACTAACCTGCGTTGAACGACGCACAGACGACGCCGGCACTTACGCCGGGTGCTGCTTCGCCAAGATGTCTCACGTGCACGTTGTCGCGGCACGTCCAGGTTCCGCCGTGGTCGTCGTACTTACCGTTGCCGGGTGGAACCGTCCTCTTCTCATAGGGGTGCGTCGCTCGCGCTGCGTCCTCGCTCTCGGCCACCACGACCGCCGAGTCGTACGTATCGTATCCGCGGTTGACGTCCTGCCAGATCAAGTACAGTTGCATGAGTTTGTCCTTTCTGCCTCACGGCGATACTCCTCGCGCGCCAGGGCTTCAGCCAACGTCAAACGAATGTACGCCTCGCATTCGTACTCACGAAATTCGTCATACGACGCTTCGTCGGGCCACCGCTCCATAGCGCTGTTATACGTCCGGTGCGCCGCTTCAACCGCCGCTCGATATCGCCGGTATACCTCTTTCATCGTTGCCTCCTGTCCTGGTGCCGGAGCACGAAGCGGTCAAACCGGCTGCCGGCCGGATACGCTCGTGCGTCCTTTAAAAAGGTGAAGAGACGGTTGCGTACCTCGTAGTACCTCTCATGCCGCCAAGGATCTCTGCCGAGAACGGCCTCGTCAGCGGCACGGCCAAACTCCCGCAGCAGCCTAAAAAAGGTGACGGCCCCATGACGGTTCAATTTTCCCGCCCCACGGTGCGAGAGTCGTGAGATTCCGCCTGCGGTCAGCCGCGCCAGGGTATCGCTCGCCTCTCGATACTGCTCGACGGTGCGTCCACCTCGATACAACGCACGCTGAATCTCGGTAACCAGCGCACGAACTGCGTCTAAGTTTTTCCAGCCAATGCGGTAGGTCCGTGACATGTAAGCAAAAGTAACATGAGATGCGGTGATTGTACAGCGGAATTTTTGGTGCGGTGCGCAACAAAAAAAATTGTGTGCTCGTCGCCCGTCCCTCGCGGCCCTAAAATAGGTCGATTGTGTTTACAGAGAACGTTGCTTTGATATCAACACGTATTTCGCAAGTGATAGCGAGATAACCTGGTTGCTGTGTAATCAAGAGGACCTCTGTTTGCATACAGACCAAGTTGTTTGTTTTCGGAAGTATTGTACTAGCAATATGCGATGAAACTTACAGAGCAAGTACTTTGGCATCACCGCGCGACACTCGAAAACCGCGAACCATTCCCGTTTCAACTACTATGTTACTGCACGGGAGAATATGCACTACTACAAAAAAATATATACACATTTTTGAACTTTTTCCTCACGCCGTTTGGCGATGTGCTTACTTATACCAGTGCAAGTTCACAAGTAATTCCATCTAAAGAAATTATATTATAACTATATTATAAATATAAATATAATTAAATAATAACTAAAGGTATAAGCAAAGTAATAAGCAGATGCTTACAGAGATAAGTGCTTTGTTTCGTCGGCCGCCCTGGCCGCAATTTCACCCCACTTTGAACCGTTCAGTCAACGCCCTGACTGAGAAGTCAGTATTGCACGCGAACCCAGGTACTGAAGACCTGTGACCCGTTTCACTGATTTTTCAGCGAATGTCCGAATTCTATTTTTAGTATATTCTATTTTTAGTATATTTTATTCTAAAAATAGTATTTTTTGTCTAAATTATTGATTCTATTATACATTTTTTTGGTTAACATAATATATGTTATAAGACATGCTTTCACTCAAACCATTGATTTTAATAACTTTAAGCACTTTTCAAAAAATGACCTTCAACGACCTACCTCGGCCTCAGACGAATCGCAGGTGTAGACAGCCATCCGCTTGAAACGAATGGCACCTTCGGCATCCAGACCGCGAGGGGCGTGGTACAGACCACCGGCCGGACGTAGTCGGCGCGTAACGACCGCGTTGGCACGACCATCCCGCGTCGATCGCGACTTGTACGTACAAGTTGTTGATTTTATTAGAGGGTGTGTAACATTTCAAAGGATTTACATAGACTTTTTGGTCGATTTTCAGAAAATTTTCAACTTTTTCTGGAAAATTTACTGAAAATTTTCAATATGGGTCCAAAAGTCGCCCGTCCGTAGGGGTCCGCCGACTTTTGAAAGCGGTGGAGGTTCGCGTTCGCAGGATAAATTTCCAAATAGGGGTCCATATTGTAACAATGTTACATCTTTTTGGGACCACTTTTTTTGAAAATTTTCAGTAAACGTGTGATATAATGTTTTTAGTGACCACTGGTTTCATCTATGTTTTGTACGACGGTCAAAAGCCGATTTATGTGGGACGAACACAAACTTTAGATCGTCCAGGTTCGCATTGGCGGCAGTATTTAACAACCGGGCGCGCTAGAAACCTGAATTTAGAATCGTGCCTTAGAGATATGCTGTTGGCGGGACGTTCTCCTGAGGTTTTTATCGTCGAGGTTCCTGATTATTGTTTCGCGCAGGAGATTGAGTCTGACTATATTTATCAAATGTCGTTGGTGAATCCAGATCTCACTAACAGAACTCAAAAATTTGATTCTAGCACTGCCAAGAGACGATTGCAGTTCAGTCGTTGGTGCCGAAAAAATCCGGTTAAGGCTGCTAAGTTTCTAGATATGGGTCCTGCGCGCTACGAAAGTTGGTGTGTTGAATATCCGCCCACGCGGCGTGAGCGGCTTGATGCTACAGCACGCGCCGCAAAACGTACGCGGTTAATTGAACCGCTACTTGTTCCTTTACACTGAGTACTTATTTCCACGCGGCCAGCCGAGGTCCGATACTCTTTTGGGTCCTCATCATTATTA
>JAGWKM010000023.1 GCA_028865305.1 Patescibacteria group bacterium
AACAATATAATTCGTAATAGCCTGAAGAAATATGGATGTTTGGCGGCAAACATATAAAATTGGGAAATGGGATGTTTGGTGGCAAACAAGACAAAAAATACAAGCGATGTTTGGCGACAAACACTTAAAATTGAAAAAGAGCGATGTTTGGCGACAAACAATGATGTGAAACAAAAATGTTTATCAAAGATAAAAACATCGATAAAATAAGGGTTATTCATTTTTTTCATTAAATACCTAGAAATATCTATGTTTGTCAGAATGTTTGTCAGAAATAGTGAAATTTTATAAAAATTAATCCGGCAATCCGGCAATAATCCGGCAAAAGTTTAGCAAGCCGAATTTGATGACCGTCTTCATAAACCAAAACTGCAGATACTGCCTATATAAATATTGTTCCGCTAGAGAAGACGGTCATCAAATTCGGCTTGCTAAACTTTTGCCGGACTTGACAATATAATTGACCTGAAAGAAAATGTGTTAATAACTAACCATGACAAACGAAAAAATTGAATTTTATAAAAAAGAACTTGAGCGAGAGCGGCGGATGGTTTCAAATGAAATAAAGGAGAGTGAAAAACCTCAATCCGCACCAGATATTAATGACTGGGATGAAGAAACCGATGAAGCAGAAGAGATCAGCAACCAAATGGCGGTTGCGAACGATCTAAAAACACGATTGAGTGAAATTGATATTGCGCTGGAAAAAATCAACGAAGGGAAATACGGCGTCTGCGAGAAATGCGGAAAACCGATAGAAAACGAAGTGCTTGATATTAGTCCGGAGTCGCGATTCTGCAGGGAATGCAAGTTGAAGAAATAACATTCATCCTTAAACCAGTGATGATGACTAAAACAGTCCCTCGGCGGGGCTGTTTTAATTATTTAAATTAAAGTAATCGCGTCAAAAATTCTTTAATAATTCTTTAATGTCGGTGTGATACTATTCCGTTGTCGAAAAAATCAGGATCCTAGGCGGAATCCAGAATGATAAACATGACAAAAAATCCTGCAAAGGTTTATTCAGCCGAGCTTGAAGGAATAAACGCAAAGTTGATAGAAGTAGAACTTGATCTGAATGTGGGGCTACATTCTTTTAACATCGTCGGACTTGCAGACAAGGCATTGAACGAAGCAAAGGAACGAGTAAATGCGGCGCTCAAAAATTCCGGCATCAAACCGCCGAATCGAGAAAACCGCAAAATTACCGTGAATTTGGCGCCGGCGGACATCAAAAAAAATGGTTCGCATTATGATCTCGCAATCGCCATCGGTTATCTCTTGGCAACGGAGCAGATGAAGCCATTCGAAACGCGAGATAAATTATTTTTAGGGGAACTGGCTCTCGATGGACGCTTGCGTCCGGTGAATGGTGCATTAAATATTGCGCAAATGGCAGCGGATCTTGGATTTGAATATTTTTTCCTGCCGGCACAAAATGCCAATGAAGCAGCGGCAATCCAGGGAATTAAAATAATTCCACTGGAAAAATTAACCGATGCCATTGATTTTTTAGAAGAACGGACATTCATAAACCCAATAACATTTAAACCAATCCAAGCAAGGTCGTTCTTTGGCCCGGATTTTTCAGAAATCAAAGGACAGGAAAATGCAAAACGTGCGCTGACCATTGCCGCTGCCGGATCGCATAATGTCTTATTGATCGGACCACCGGGCGTAGGCAAAAGCTTGCTTGCCCAGGCACTTGCGGGAATATTGCCGGATTTAGAGCAAGAAGAGGCGATAGAAATAACAAAAATATGGAGCGCGGCCGGGCTAAGCCCCGGAGGATTAATTCACGAACGGCCATTCCGCGCGCCACACCAAACCGCCTCGCTCATTGCGATGGTCGGCGGCGGCCAAAATCCAAAGCCGGGAGAAATAAGCTTGGCGCATCGCGGCGTCCTTTTTCTTGATGAAGTGCCGGAGTTTCAAAAAACTGCACTTGAAGCGCTTCGGCAACCTATGGAATCCGGCTATATCCACGTGTCACGCGCCAAGCATGCACTCATTTTTCCGGCAAAATTTACACTGATTGCGGCAATGAACCCATGCCCCTGTGGATATTATGGCGACCCCGAACAGGATTGTAAGTGCGCACCCTTTGAAGTCGGTAAATATCAAAAGAAAATATCCGGCCCATTACTCGACCGCATTGATCTGCAAATTAAAGTCGGCAGAATTAACATTGCCGAATTGCGAAACCGAAAAGAGATTCGCCCGCAAAGTCCGGAAATAAAATCAAGAATTGAAGAATCGCGGCGAATCCAATTCGAACGATTCAAGCATTTGCCACGCGGCAGACGCATCGCGACAAATGCAGAAATGAGCTCGCGACAGGTAGAAAATTTAGCGCACCCAGACGCTTCGGCGGAAGCATTCCTTGAAACCATCGACAAACCAGACTTATCACCGCGCGGATATTATCGATTATTGAAAGTAGCGCGAACCATTGCCGATCTCGAAGGACAGGAATCTATAACAAAAAACCATATCGCGGAGGCATATGGTTACAGAATCAAGAAAGAGGATTAAAGATTTTACTTCTTGATTGGTAAAAAACTTGGCGCCTGGGCGGCACCATCCGTATATAAAATAGAAGTGCTTTGAATTCCGAGGTCAGCAGGACTGCTCAAGCTGGAAAAAGTGCCATTTTGGACCGTAATATCTGACAGGTCCAAATTGGCGCCCTGAGCAGTAGCCACCAAAGAATTACCGTTCGAAACAGCATGTTCTTCGACAAACCCGCCCTTTCGAAGGGCTAATGGGGCAAAAAACAGGCCTCCAAGCACCAAAACAACAACAGCAATTAGGGTGAGATTATGGGTTCTCATCAGCGTATTCTATGGTACCATAAATGGTCGGATGCTGCCAACCAAGTGAATATATTATGAATAATAATATCACCAAGCTCAATGACGCCCAAAAAAAGGCCGTAGAAGCGCCGTGCGGACCGCTCTTGATTGTGGCCGGTGCCGGAACGGGGAAAACAAGGACATTGACCAGTCGGATTCTCCATTTAATGGAACGGGGCACGAACCCGGAACGGATCTGCGCAATCACCTTCACGAATAAAGCGGCCGAAGAAATGCTGAATCGAGTGGAGAGCGGGGAAAAGAGAACGGGAAACAGGAAAAAACCTTATATCGGAACATTTCACTCGCTCGGGGCGCGAATACTCCGGCGGGAATGCAAGCTTCTCGGACGCGAGCCGAATTTTGCGATATTCGATGACCACGATTCATTCGAGATCGTAAAGAAGGCGGTTAAGGAAATTTTAGGCGGACGGAAAGCGGGGGATGAAACCGAAAAACAGAAAAAAGACCCGAAAAAATCGCCGGCATTTTTTGCCCAAAAAATTTCGGAGAAGAAAAATTTTGATGGCCGTCTTCTTAGAAGACGACCATCAAACGATCCGCTTGATGCCCGGCTCGATGGCCGGGATGACAAAGAGGGAGCGCTTATTGAAAAAATTTTCACCGCCTACGAAACGGCGCTTGCAAAAAATAATGCTTTCGATTTTGACGACCTTATCGAAAAACCGACACGGCTATTCGCATCGCGTCCGGCAACGTTAAAAAAATATCAAACCATGTGGGACGCGATCCTGGTTGATGAATGGCAGGACATCAATCCGAAGCAAAATGAACTTATAAAATTTCTCGCAGGAGGCCATCGCAACTTGAGCGTTGTCGGCGACGATGAACAGACCATCTACAGCTGGCGCCATGCCGATGTAAAAATGTTTTTGAATTTCCCAAAAGAGTGGGAGGGAACGCAGATAGAATTTTTGGAAGAAAATTACCGATCGACAAAAACCATCATCAATGCCGCCGCGACAGTCGCGGAAAACAACCGCTTCCGAACACCGAAAAGATTATGGACGGCAAACAGGGACGGGGAATTGATTTCGCTTTTTGAAGGATGGGGAGAGAATGATGAAGCGGCATGGATAGCTGAAAGGATAGCGGAGCATGGAGCATGGAGCATGGAGCATGGAGCAACGACAGCCATACTTTATCGGACGAACGCGCAATCGCGGGCCATTGAACAGGCGCTCATCCGGCGCGACATTCCTTACCGCATTTATGGCGGCCTCAAATTTTATGAGCGGCGGGAGGTCAAGGATGCAGTCGCGGCGCTGCGATATGCGTCAAATCCGCTCGACGAAGTGAGCCGGGAACGGCTGGAAAAATTATCGAAAAGGAAATTCGCGGCATTCCAATATCAGGTGTCCTCCGGAACGTCCGCTATTAAACCAGCCAAACCGCCGGAAATCCTTAATCTCTTCTTCCAATCCTACGATTATTTTGCCTATCTCGATGAAAATTTTATCAACTCAGATGAAAGAATGGAGAACATCGAAGAACTCATGCAATTCGTTTCGGAATTCGATGAACTGACGGAGTTGTTGGAAAAATTGTCGTTGCTGCAATCCACGGACGACGAGAACAGCAACAGGGAACAGGGAACAGGGAACAGGGAAAATACAATCCACCTTTCTACCATCCATCTTGCCAAAGGGTTGGAATTTGATACCGTTTTCATCGCCGGAGCGGCCGAGGGATTACTGCCGCACGTCCGCTCCCTCGATGACGAAAATCAATTAGAAGAAGAACGCCGCCTGATGTACGTCGCAATGACCCGCGCACGGAAAAAATTGAACATTAGTTTTTTCGGCGCCGCATCGCGGTTCATCAATGAAATTCCGGAAGAGTATGTAAAACTCGCGAATCAGAAATATAATGAGAATCGACTCCATCCCGCAGACGAGGAATTTATCGAACTTGATTGATGCAATATCCGGCCCCTTCCGGAGGGATAAACAAGACATGCAAAAACTCGGCCAACATTTTTTAAAAAACAAGGCAGCATTGCGGCTGATTATCGAAGCGCTTGATTTGAAACCTCAAGAGATCGTGATCGAGATAGGACCGGGACACGGAGAATTGACGGAAGAAGGGGAGCGGAAAATGGAGAATGGAGAATGGATAGCCATCGAGAAAGATCACGCGCTCGCCGAGGCCTTGAAAAAACAATCTAAAACGAATGGGTGCGTTAAAATCATCGAAAGCGATGCTTTAAAATTTTTGAAAGACGGCCCGTCCTCCATCCTCCGCACTCCATACTCATTCAAGCTTGCCGGCAACATTCCCTACTACATCACCGGACACCTGCTCCGGATCCTGAGCGAACTCGAACATAAGCCGGAACTTTGCGTCTTCACAATCCAAAAAGAAGTTGCGGAGCGGATAATTGCCAAACCGCCGCACATGAACCGCCTGGCCGCGAGCGTACAATTCTGGGCAGAACCGAAAATTTTAAAAATCTTACCGGCAGAGGATTTCAGCCCGCCGCCAAAAGTTGAATCGGCAATCATTAAATTGGCGAATGGAGGGCGGAGGGCGGAGGGCGGAGAAAAATACTACGCAACAGTGCGGACGCTTTTCGCACAACCACGGAAAACGATTTTAAACAATTTAACATCCGCAAAAAAAGAATCAGGACCACAGCTCAAGAGCCGAGATTACATAACAAAATTCCTGGAAGCTCTTAAAATCGATCCGAGCGCCCGTCCGCAAGATTTACAAATCGCGGACATCGTCTCAATTTCCGAAGCCCTCTCTTTATAGCAGGGAAGGTGGGTATTCTTTGGGCATTTCTTCTGGGAAAGCTGTGCATAAATCGCACTTTACCAAATAAAATAAGGTACAATTAAAGTAAATATGCCGGATCTCAAAAAATTGATCACGGGTTTCTTGATTATTGCTGCGGCGGCGGCATCGTCGGCATGGATTTTGAGTGGAAACCAGGGGCAAGGCGCAGGTAACAGAACTCAAAATAACAATTTGCCGGCGGCGAATGGTAATAATCAGGCGGCGCAAACCAATACCCCAACCGGCAATGCTTTTGCGCCGGCAAATACCGCAACTCCATCCGCCCAAGCGGTCGCGGCAGAAACGCTCTCCTCAACAACCGCAGCGCAAATGAATGACCCGAACAACATGACTGGCAACCTTGCCGACCTTTTCCTTAATAATATGGTGGCGCAAAACGCTGATGGCAACCAACAAACCGATGCGAACGGCAATCCCATTTTTAATCAACCCGACACAACTGCCGTCATCCAGGAACTCGCCCAAACCAATGCCGCCGCGAACTTCCAGGTGCCTAACTGGGATGCCGAAGCTGCCGGAGAAAAAATAAATATCATCAATAATTATTCAAAGAACGATATAAACAACTATGCGGCATCCGTAGGGGCAATTTTCAACCAGCTCCAATCCTCGACTATCCTTGATACGTTAAAAACAGAGGATCCAAAAAGCGCGGTCATCGTGGAGGCAACTTTGTATTCAACCTTGCACGATGTCGCCGCCGTCCCGACGCCGGCCCCGCTTGCGAATTTCCAGAAAAGTTTAGTGAAACTTTTGGTCTATGAAAAAAATTATGCCGGACTCATAGTCACCATCTCAACCGATCCGGTAAGAACGGCTCTCCTCGTCCAGGGCGAAGAACCGAAATTCAAAACGGCGATGCAAGAACTGCAAAATCAAGCCAAAGCTTTGGCATCGCTGTCTTTGAATGATGTTCCGGCGCAATCTTCGGGTTTAACCTCTTTACTAAACCAAGTCCTTGGCATACAAACCGCTTACGCGAACATTCCCGTCATTGATCCGGCGCACATCGCATCAACCGTTGCCGGATTCGCCGCAACCGTGGGCCAATTTGCCCTCCAATATGCCCGCGATATCGCACTCCAGATTACCAAGAACTATCTCATGGCATTGCTTCAGCAAAGAGTATTGAACTGGATACAGGGCAGCGGCGCCCCGCGATTCGTGACGAATTGGGCATCTACCATTGTGAACTCCTACGCTTCGGCGGCTCAGGCGGCGCTCGACAGCCAATTCGCCTGTGTGCCAAGTTTCATGTTGCCAAGTTTGCAAATCCTCTTATCCACGCCGGCGATCGTTGGCAGCAATAATGCCTGTCAGGCACAATTCAACAGCCAGCTCGAAAACAACCTGCAGAATTTTTATAATAACTTCGCCGCGGGCGGATTCGATTCCTATTTCCAAATCTTCCAAACCAATGGCAACGCTTTCGGCGCCATCATTAACATCCAGGACGCCGTAACGACTGCTGGAGCGAACGCACAACAGGCAACCTTGGCCCAAAAAACTGCCTCGCAGGGTTACAATGACAGCCAATATTGCGCCCCCCCAGCTGGAGCAGATCCGTCATACAACACAGCAATCTACCCCGATGGAAAATATCTGCCTGACGGAATACATTACATGTGTAAAGATAATGAATTCGCTGATGTCCTCAGTCTTCCAAAAGTCGGCCCGGGAGGCTCCGTCGCCTGCCAAAACTACCAATCACTTGTTACTGTCCCGAACGGCAACCGTTGTGCTGACGGCTCCACGCCGCAAACCACCCAGCCGGGCAATGTCGCGAACCAGGCATTCGGCAGCGCCCTCGACAGCTCGTCTAGGCTTATTGCTGCCGGGAACGATGTCGTTGGCCTCGCGGAAGCATTCGTGCAATCCCTCCTTAATACGCTAGCAGGGGAAGCAATCGGCTATGCGAATCAAGCCATGCAAGGAGGGGGAGGGGGAAGGGGGGTACCAGATAGCGGCATTGTTGGAACGCCATCGAACATCGGCCAATCCGTCATCAATCAAAGCACTGACTATCTTACGGCAAATTCGAACCCGGTCACCTGCTACGCCGACAATCCAAGCCCCGCGATCGATGAATCGACGATGCAACCGGCAACGGTAAACTTCTCCGCTTCGGGCGGCGCGCTCGACACGAGTGGCTATCCGCCGACCTACACCTGGTCAACTTCGAACGGCGACAGCGGCGCCGGGGATAATTTCAGTGAAACCTATACCGCGCCGGGAACCTATACTGCAACCGTGACCGCTTCGACTGGCGGCCAGGCGATCTGCACCGTGACCGTCACAACCTACACGCCGGAGGTCGCCTGCGACCCCTCCGCGCCGAATTCCTGCTCCAACGGCCAAACCTGCCAACTTAACCAATTAACCGGAAATTACACCTGCCAGTAATTCAATGCAATCCAACCCGAAAATGAAAAATTGGAAAAAACTCATCGCGCGAGCGCTGATGGTCACGATAATCTTATCCATTGGATTGACGGCTATTACGCACGCACAAGATGCTGGGGGCAATGGTTCTGGAGCCGGAGGAACCATAGTCCATGGCATAATTGGCGGACTTGGGCCAATCGGATCCGGCTATGAAGCATATAAAGATACCCAAAAGGCAGGGGGGCTTATTGATGTAGGATATTGGTTAATAGGTAAATTAGCATACGGAATAGGATATCTCGTGGCGTGGATTGCCGGCGTGGCAATTGGCGTAGAAGCATGGCTCATAGATGTCATGCTTAGTTTGAATTCGCAAGTTTTCAGTGCCGGCATCGTCCAAACCGGCTTTGGAATAATGCTTTCATTGGCTAATCTGATCTTTGTATTAGGAATCATAATTATTGCCCTCGCGACAATTCTTCGCAATCAATCTTACGGGATAAAACAGTTGCTATGGAAATTGATCGTAATTGCCATGCTGGTCAATTTTGGCTTGGTTATCATGGCTCCTATAGTAGGAATTGGAAACACGCTAACACAATATTTTTTGAATTGCATTGATCCCAAGGTGGGATGCAACAATGCTCCTGGTGCCGCCAATAATTCATCTTACAGCGATTTTGCAACCGCCTTAGTCACAAAATTCCAACCGCAAAACGGCTTCCTTGCCCTGGGATTGGCAACGACAACCGGCCAAGGCGCCATCACCCAAACAAATCCAGACGTTGCAAGCTCTTTCAGTACAGCTTCCGGTTTGGGAAATATGATGGTGCCGATATTCTCGCTTTTATTTATGGGTGCATGCCTCACGATTATAGTTGTTACTTTGGCAACTTTAGTTTTTATGCTCTTAATCCGCTACATTTATTTAGTAATGCTGGCAGTTCTCCTGCCGCTCGCGTGGGCCTCATGGGTATTTCCAAAGTTCAGCCACTACTGGAGCCGCTGGTGGAGTGAACTTTTCCGGTGGACATTCTTCCCGTTTCTCGTGGTATTTTTCATCTATTTAGCCCTGGTCACGGCAACGCCCATTAATCTTCAGCAGGCCGATCTGCAAGCATATACCAGCCAATCAAATACCATTTGGGCCGCCCTTGGCAACTTTCTTACAAAACTGTTTACTCCAATTATCGCCAACGGGGTAAATCAAATTATCATTGTCGCCCTCTGTATCGGAGGCATTTTTGCCGCAAACAAGCTCGGCATCGCCGGCGCCGATGCAGCGATGAAAACACTCGGATCGGCGAAGGATGCAACGATGGGATATATCGGTAAACAAACCAAGAAAGCAGGCCGGGCTACTTTCCGCGCGGCCAAGGGCGAACAACTTGCCGCAGCTATGCAAAAAGGGAAAATCACCCGAGCTCTTAAGCTGGATAAGGTTCCTATTGCGGGCGGCTTTATTGGCCGGCGTGAATCGCAAATCGGCCGCGGGTTGGCCTCTGTCCAAAACAACCAAGAATTGGTTGAAAAGGAATCAAAGAATGTCTCCGGAGACAAAGCGTCATTCGAAAAGAACATCGCTGGCTTCATGACCGAAGAGCGCCGCATGGCAGAATTGAAGAACGCAAACGAAAAGGGCTGGATCAAGCGCGGCATGACGGTGAACGGAATGCAAATAGAAGATTACCTGGATAAGAACAAAAATACCTTCCACGCCTACGGCCAAGACGGCGAAGGCAGCACTGAAGAAGGACTCCGCTGGAAAACTTTCTTGCTGAATGAAGATGTCAAGAAGGAGAATGGAGAGTTAAAGAAAAAGAACGATGAGCTGGATGGAAGGCGCGGAACCATCAATCGTGCGACCTGGAAAGAAAAATCAAAACTCAATGACGCAGATTTGGATTTCTATGAGGCGGCAAATAAAGAAAGTGCGGAGGAATTCGCACTGCGCCCGGATGCCGACAAGGAAAGATTCTGGAGAGTCAAGCAAAAAGCAGAAGAGGCAAGGGCTCAGCTTGGCCTTTCGGATAAAGAACAGTTGGAATACAACAAAAATAAGAATAAGATTGATGCCAATAGTGGCAAATTGCGCAGATTGATGGCAAAAGACATGGAAACCGCAGCGAACATGTTCTTTGACGATGAAAAAGCGCGGCAGCAAATGGCCCTTGAAGGCAAAACGCCGCCGCGAACGCTGGACGAGAAATTCCTAAAGGACTTAAGGAAGACAATAGTTACCTCTTTTGCCGGATTTTCGCCCTCGAATGCAAGTGAATTTCTTAAAGCAATCGCAAAGGCAAATAATCTTCAACATTTTGAAGATGCAATAAAGGCAATGAAGGAGACCGACAAAGAGGGCTTCGCAAACCTCGTGAAAGCGATCTACGGCAATAAAGAATTGAGGCGCTATATCAGTAAACAATCCGGAAAAAATATGACCCCCGAAATGGCTTCTTGGCTTGATATTCCAAAAGAACAAGAGAAGAAAGGAAGTGGTAAAAAGGGAGAGCGAGAGGAAGAAGAAGGGGAAGGGGAAGGGGAAGAAGAAAATCAACCTCCACAAACTAAACCATGACGACTATCACCACCGAACAAGCACGAACCCGCTACGTAACGCTCCCTCCGGCGCTGCAGGATGCTGTCTTTTCCGAACAGACGGCGGAAATCATTGCGGCGACCCTGGAGAAATTCCATATCTCCGAAGAACGCGGCGATCAGATTCCGGTGCTCGTTGGCTGGGTTTTGCTCGGATTCCTCCACGCGGAGGACTTGGCAGATGAAATCGCGGCAGCGGCAATGATTCCGAAACCGCTCGCAAAAGAAGTGGCCGATTCGCTTTCAAATAAAATTTTTGAACCGCTGCGGGCAGACCTGTCAAAATTCCATGCGCCGGTGCCGAACCCCATGGAAGCGGCTTTCGCGGCTCCGAAAATCGTGGGCGCCACCGAAGCGCCGAAAATCATAAGTGGAACGACCTTTACCGCCACGCCAGGATCGCAAAAGAATGTAATGATCGGGCCAAGGATTGAAGCTGGATCGAAGGAGAATGGAGAATGGAGAATGGAGAATGGGATCGTCTCAAATACCAAACCCCAAACCCCAAATTCCCCCCTGCCTGCCGACATCGGCAAACCGATTCCGCATTTTGAGGCAAGACCGGCAACCAGCAACCAGCGGCCAGCGGCCAACACTACCCAGCAAATTACCAAAACCCCGACACCGAACCAACCGACTGCGCCGATCAAAAAAATGGTTGGAGAATTCGAACGAATCGCAACAGAGAAAGGCGCGGCCGGCAGCCAGCAACAAGCGACCAACAGCCAAAAACCGGGCGCTGATACACCAATTAGGCCGCTGACGCCGGTTACACCAACCTCTAAACCGCCGATTTCAATTAATCCGGGGCGGGATGCTTCACCTTCAGCTCAAAACGAAAAGACTCCAAAGCCGCTTATTATTCAGCAATCTTCCGGACCAAAAACGATTCAGAACGCTCCCACGCTTGCGGATATGAGAGCGCGTGATATTTTGGCAGGAAAGAAAACGCCGGTGCCGCTGCCAATGAAACCGGCGGTGGTGGAATTCGGAGGACAAGGCGGGAGTAATAAGGCGAGGAATGGAGGCAATTCGCAAGGCGGAAGCGACAAAACTGAAAACAAAAAGATCTCTGCCGCTCCGGAGCCGGGACGGAAAGTGACGGAGATCACGGCGGCGCCAATCCAGCCCGCGCCAACCCAGCCGCAGAAACCCATTCAGCCGGCGCCAGCCATAGTTTCTCCGACAAATCCCAAACCAGCGCCAATGCCGGTTTCCGAGCCATCAGCCCCGCAGCCCTCAACGCCAACAGGAAAGCCAGCCGGGTTGGCGCCGATCAATTTAGCCGTCAATCAACCGCAACCAAGCGTACCAAATCATCCGGCACAACCGCCACAAATACTGCCGCAACAGCAAAAACCAGTGCCAAAACCACCGCAGCTAGGAGAAAAAACGATTGTGAAGGATCTGAGAGAGGGAGAATAAGCAGAAAAACGACATCCGATACCCCAGGCATCGGATGTCGTTTTTCTGGTACAATAAAATCATGCAGTTTCAAGTACCCCAATTTATCGAGACGGAAGATAAGATGTTCGGCGGCATTCTGACGTTGCGGCAATTCATCTACATTGCCGCGGGCGGCGGAATCGCCATCCTGCTCTTTTTCACGGTGCAAACGACGGTAGCTGTCATTTTCGGCCTTATTGCCATCGGCGCGGCGGCGGCATTCGCCTTCATAAAAATCGAGGGGCGTTCGCTCTCTGTTGTCGTAATGGCGGCCGTTGGATTCTATTGGAAGCCGCAAACGTATATCTGGCAGCCGGAGTATGAGGCGGTAGAAATAAAGGCGCAAAACACAAGGCGCAAAACACAAGAAGTGGAGCCAACTGGAGGATTTTCACTTGAAAAGATGCTGGCGGATATGGCGCTTAAAAAACAATGGAAGAATGAAGCCGAACCGGAAAAACCCGTGATAACCCGAGAGGCGGCGAGTGCAGGAATGGCGCTTCATAAGAAGTGGCAAACCATGCAGACGGGCGAAAAAACCAAACCGGAAAAAATAATCGAAAGAAACATGGATAACCGGTACCTGATATTCGAACGCAAGACGGGAGAAAGACAAGCGGCAAGAAGAGTGGATTACCGATAAAAGCGCCGACATCCGATGTCCATTGGACATCGGATGTCGTATAATGGAGTCATGAGAGCGCCAATCAAGCAAGAAGCCGGAAACTCGCTCGAACTTGTCGATATTAAAGATGTCCGCGACAACGCTGTCGTCATGAAGGACGGCAGTTTACGGCAGATTATTATGGTCGGCGGCGTCAACTTCTCGCTGAAATCCGAAGCGGAACAGAATATGATGACACAGGCCTACCAGGATTTCCTGAACGCCATTGATTTTCCGCTGCAAATCGTGGTCCACTCGCGAAAAGTGAATGTTTCCGCCTACCTTGAAACGCTCATCAAGCGGAAAGAAACCGAACCGACGCCACTGCTTCAAAGCCAAATCAGCGAATACGTTGAATTCATCAAGGGTTTTGTGGAAAAAAACGCAATTATGGAAAAAAGCTTTTTGGTCGTCGTACCGTTCTATCCGACCGGCGCCTTGGCCATAGCGCCGAAAGCAGCCGCCACGGGCTTCCTGCCGTTTTTAAACAAAAAAAAGGGTTCTGATGAGGAAAAAAAGACGGATGAAGAAGTGGAACGGGCCTTTAAGGAAAGCTTAGTGCAACTCGGGCAACGCACCAATCAAGTGGCCGCCGGCATTGAAAATATCGGCCTGGAAGTTTCAGTGCTCGAAAGCGAGGAATTAGTGGAATTGTTCTATAATTTTTATAATCCGCAAACCGTGGAAAGGGAAAAAATCAATTTATTAGAAGAGGGGAGGGAGGGACCAAAGCAATTATTATAACCCCGGACAGGGCAAGGATCTTTCAAAAAAGTTTCCTCGCGTTGCTCGAAAAAACCAGAAAAATGCCTGAGCCGCAAAAAACACAACAATCTGAGCAATCCGATAAACCGGGGAAGTTCAGCAACATCAAACAAATTATCGCTCCTGCCGGCGCCCAGGTTTTTCCGAACAAATTGAAAATCGGCGATAAAATCGCGAAAACCTTTTTTGTCTTTTCTTATCCGCGCTACCTTTCGACAGGATGGTTTGAACCGCTCATCGATCTGCCAAACTTGTTTGATGTCTCCATTTTTGTGAATCCGGTCGACACCGGCACGGCCCTTAAAAATCTCCGTAAAAAAGCCGGCCAGCTCGAATCCGAACGGATGGACGAGGAAGAAAAAGGTTTGGTGCGCAATCCCCAGCTCGAAACCGCCATTCAGGACATCGAATCCCTGCGAGACTCCCTCCAGCAATCCGAAGAAAAGCTGTTCGATACCGGCGTTTATATCACGATCTACGCCGATAATGACGACGACCTCGCCAGGCTCGAAAGCAAGATTGTAAGCATGATGGAAGCGAAATTGATTTACCTGAAACCGGCGCTTTTTGAACAGCTCGAAGGTTTGTTCTCGATTTTGCCCCTGAACCAGGACAAGATACAGGTTTATACCCCGATGAACACCGCTCCCATCTCTTCGTTTTTCCCCTTTGTTTCCGAAGACCTCACCTCAAACCAGGGCATCATGTACGGCATAAACCTGCACAATAATAATCTGGTCATCTTCGACCGCTTTTCGCTCGAGAACGCCAACCAAGTCGTCTTCGCGCGATCCGGCGCCGGCAAATCATACACCACCAAGCTCGAAATCATCCGCCAGCTGATGGCGGGCATCGAAGCGGTCATAGTCATCGACCCCGAGAACGAATACCAGCGGCTCGCGGAAACCTTCGGCGGCAGCATGTTCAATATCTCGCTCTCCTCGCACGAGCATATCAATCCCTTCGACATCCCGCTCGTGCCGGAAGACGAAGAACCATCCGACGTTTTACGATCGCATATCGTGACGCTGACGAGCTTACTGAAACTGATGCTCGGCAAAATCTCGCCGGAAGAAGACGCGCTTCTCGACCGCGCCATCACCGAAACCTACGCCTCGCGCGAAATCGTCGCAAATACCGACTTCATCGGCAAAGAACCGCCGCTTCTCGGCGACCTTGAAACCGTCCTACGCAACCTTGAGGGCGGCCGCAGTATGGCAGAAAAGCTCTATAAATACACCAAGGGAAGCTTCTCGGGATTCCTGAACCAGCCAACCAACATCGACGTCGGGAACCGCCTCATCGTCTTTTCCATCCGCGACCTTGAGGAAGAGCTGCGCCCGATCGGCATGTTTGTCGTTTTGAACTACATCTGGAACCTCATCCGCGCGAAACTCGCAAAACGGCTCCTTTTCATCGATGAGGCCTGGATCATGATGAAAAACGAAGATTCGGCAACATTCCTCTTTGGCCTTGTGAAACGCGCCCGTAAATACTATCTCGGCGTAACGACCATCACGCAAGATGTCGAAGATTTCCTCCGCTCGCCGTACGGCCGGCCGATCATTACGAATTCCTCTTTACAGCTGCTTTTAAAACAAGCGCCGGCGACCATCGATATTGTCGCAAAAGCATTCGACCTCACCGACGCCGAAAAAAATTTCCTGTTAAGCTCGGAGGTCGGCACTGGTATCTTTTTTGCCGGCAAACGGCACGTCGCCATCCAAATCGTGCCCTCATATTTTGAGGACCAAATCATCACGACGAACCCGGAGCAGCTATTAGAGGAAAAGGGATGACTTAAAGACCGTCTTTAGTGGCGGCCATCAAAGACGGTCTTTAAGTCGAACCCAGCCGCTCCCAAAAAGCATGGACGACTCCCTCAAGCCTCAACCTAAAATCTCCCTCCCTGAGGCCATTTTCATAAGCCTCATCCTTGTTGTAGTCACTCTTGTTAATCTGATTCCATTCGTGGGCGACATAACCTCGCCGGTTTTTGGCGCCCTCATGTTTATTTATCTATTCATGAAAGGTCTCAGCGGCACATCGGTGGTAGCTACCAATTTAGCGGGTTATGTCCTCGGCATGATACCGGGCGCCCAAGAACTTCCAACCGAACTCGCGGCATGGATTGTTACCATAATTATCGACCGCAATCCAAAATTGGAAACCGCCACGGAAAAGATCGGCGCAGCAGAAAATTTGGCCGGGGGAGGTGCGGCTGGCGTGGCCAAGGAAACAGGGGGGACCGCCGCGGCAATGGAGGAAACAGAAGCAGCCGCCAAGGCAACGCAGGGAGCAGGAACAGCGACCGAGGGTATCGGGGCAGCAGAAAATGCGGGGATTGACGCAGAAACCGGCACGAGCGAAATCGGACCAAAAGGAGGAGCCAAAACCCCGGAAGAAATTCGGACAGAAAATGAACTCACTCCGGAAGAAGAACGTCCGATTGAGGAAGTAAACCGAGAAAAATTATTCGAAGAACCAGTAACAGAAGATGAGACAATGGGAAAATCAGTAGATGAAACTGAAGTCGGAGAAAAAACCGAAGCCGGAGAGCCAGAGAAGAAATCCCTCGAAGAACAGGTTAAAGAACGCCTCGAAAAATTGCCACAATCACAACCGGCGCCAGAAGAAGAGGAAGAAAGCAGAGAAGAAGGGGAAGAAACTGAGAGCGGCGACAATTTAGCATACGCCGCAATTGGCGAAGAGCAGCCCTTACTCGGCGAGCAGGGGCGGTTAAGCGAGGAATTCTTTAAAAACGCGCCCGAAATCCCGCGTCCACCAAAAAAAGAAGAATCCTCCTCCAATAATGTCATTCCTGGCGACCGCTTTTCGCAGACAGCGAAGAAAATGCAGGATATCAAACAAAACAAGCAACCGGGCGAAGGGTTGCGGAAGGCGGCATAGGACACACTGTCCGACATGGGGCGTCGTCGTGAGCCCGTGCCGGACAGCGTTAATTTGCTACAATTAAAGTATGCCAAGAAAAGTCATTTTAGCTGGCATTTTAATACTTTCGCCTTTCGCCTTT
Organism: Patescibacteria group bacterium; assembly: GCA_028865305.1. Lineage (GTDB taxonomy): Bacteria > Patescibacteriota > Minisyncoccia > UBA6257 > 2-01-FULL-56-20 > REEB161. The sequence continues at coordinate 16,571 of JAGWKM010000023.1, forward strand.
CGCCTTTCGCCTTTCCCTATTGCCTCCGCTCAAACCTCCGGACCGCAATTTTTACTGACTTGGGCTGCCCAAAACAGCTATATTCCACCGGACTACGCCGGGAAGGCCCTACCAAACCAAGGATCGAAAATTACGGCATCAGTCGCGCTTGTCGGCGCAAATGGCCAATTGGTCAATATTAAAAATCAAACGATCTATTGGTACCTGAATGATGCATTTGTCGGCGGCGGCATAGGCATGCAAACCGTCACTCTGACGCCTTTCGCCGGCGCACCGGCCTATATGACCCTAAAAGTGGAACTGCCGGATTATAACGGCAACCTTTTGGCCCACAGCATTCAGATTCCCGTAATTAAGCCAAAAGCGGTTATTGAGATCCAGCATGTAAATGGCCAATTTTCATCAAATCCGCTCGTTCTCACAGGAACTCCATATTTTTTCAATATTACCGACCCATCGCAACTTTCCTACCAATGGTCCGTGAATGGCCAAACGCCGTCAAGCGCCGAGAATCCGGAAACCCTGCAGGTTAATCTGAGCCAGGGGACGCCCTCAAATTCAGTTTTTGCGATCACCCTTTCGATAACCAATCCAACTGATGCTATGAGCGCCGCAGATTCGACGAATTTGACATATACAAAATAATTCGATGCCCTCCTTTTTTAATATCGCCCGCGCCGTCACCATCTCCCCCGGCATCCCGGGCACGAACCTGACCGCGGCATCCGGCACCGCGCCGGGCGCGTTTGTGGCGAATTTCTACCAGTTTGCGCTGCTCATAAGCGGGGTGTTGGCTTTCGTCGTGATCGTCTATGGCGGGGTGCGGAGCGCGCTGTCGGCGGGGAACCCGAGCGCGGTGAGCGAGGGGCGGAAATACATCTGGAGCTCGCTCTTGGGGATCCTGCTCCTCGCTGGGGCCTACATCATCCTGAACACGGTC
>JAGWKM010000098.1 GCA_028865305.1 Patescibacteria group bacterium
CGCGAAACTCCAATCTGTATCCGAATTTCGAGTCAGATCGCGCGGCGCATATTCTGCATTCGTCATTGAATTTACGCATGCCAACGACATAACATCGGCTGATTGAATAAATTTCAGATATGCCAGATCGCTTTCTGCGTAAGGTGAAGTCACCGTATAAATAGGGGCTGCGGTGCCCGATCCAGTATAGGCCCCATAGCTGATCGAATTGATTGCATTCCCAAATACGTCATTCAATGTCGCTGTGTTTACACCGGTCGCTGAAACGACAAATATGCCTCCATTCAGCTCTGTCATTCCCGTAACGCCGCTCACATAAATCCAGTCTCCAACGGCTACAGAACTAATTGTGCCGGCGACGAGCGTATAGGTGGCGCCGAGACCAGATCCCGAGGTTGATGCCTGCGATGCTGGATTTGTAGGAAAAACGGTATATACACCGCCGTCTGTGACAGTCAGCGCATTAGGAGCAAATACGGGCGAAACGAAAGTAGCTCCAGTCCCGGTTCCACTCGTCGAGCCCTGCGTAAAGATAACTGCATTCGTTGTGAATGTGCCGCCGGCCGTGATCGAAAAACTATCGATCCCCAACACGACATTAAGCTGAGCGCCTGATAAAGAAGCTCCTGTGACGGGCTCTGTCGCCGGAGTCGTTGGATTGGCAGTATAACTGCCTGCCACCGTGATCGAAAGAACCGCTGAAATTCCGCCACTGCTGCCGATGGTAACGCTTGCTTGAAATTTGGTGCCTGTTCCCGTTGTTCCGGTAACGGTCTGAGTTCCGGACGTACCGCCGGTTCCGGCAGCCGCCACTGTTGCTGACACCACTTTGGTGGTCGTAACGGATATCTGAGCTGAAACGCTTGATACTCCGCCAGCGAGCGTAACGGTGTCACCCGGCGCATAATTTCCGATGCCGGGATTTGAAAGAGTAAGACCATGCACCGTCGTATTTGCGACCGTGAGGGTTGCCGCTCGTATAAAAGTACCCCCGGCGATGAGGATCGTATCGCCTGAAGCATAGGATGAGCCCACCGCGCCAATATTCGCCGTGGCGGAAGCCACCTCATTCGAAGCGGCAAGCGTGAGGACGCAAGGGTTTGCCTGCGTTGCGCCAGTGATATCGGCTGGCGTTAGCGTCACATAGGCGCCATTGGATATGACGCGCATGTAGTAATGGCCGAATTCGAGCACCAATCCCTGATTGATGCTGAAAGAGAAAGGCACAAGGCGGGGTGCATACGAACGGGTGGTTTGTTTTGAATACCCTACGAACTTGGTGCCGGCGCGGCTCATGTAGCCGCCGCGGTAGCTCACAAACCCATTGCGAAAGGTGGACGCTGCGCTGCGATATGCCGCCAGATCAGTGCGGCCGAAAAGGCTTGGCGCTACCTCGCCGTGGATGAATGAGGATTGGATGAAGGGGACGGACATTGGCGCCTCCTAATAGCAACTGCCATCGGAAAAGCCCATCATGTCCCAACCGTACCCCAAATATCCGAAACCCATGTTTGAGTTGACGTTGCTCCATGGACCCCCACGGCCTGCATTCCTGAAACGCATCCAATCGACTTTGATATCAGACGAGAACCAGCCCTCGTTTCCGTCGCTTATACGGGCCTGCGCCACTTTATCTTTTGCCGACGCGATGAGGCCCGGCCGAACTTGTAGCGCGAGCTTCTTGTCTTCGTGCAGAGCAAAACACACTTCGCTGGCGAGATAGGCGACAAACGCCGCACGGAATAACGGGTCCCAAGTGCTCGGATAAAGCATGATCGCTGTATAAATCATACTCGCATTTTGCACATTCGTCATCACCACCGTGCGCCCTTGCGGGCTCAAGCCCTGCACTTCCCACCATTGCTGTCCGGCCGGCGGCGGATAATTGAAATCGGTTCCGACCGTGAAACGCGCCGGCACTATGCGCGTGCTCGCAATCGTATTGGTTCCGAGATTGGTGACGGTAGGAATATTGGTCGGGGTTGCGATATTTCCGGCAGGAGCACCCGTAGATTGCCCCGGATTCCACGGAATAAAACGTGCTTTGGCACAATCGGTGGGATAGGAATATTCATAGACCCACGGCACTGGCACCGTCGACCCTACATTAGCTGTCTGCCCGGTCGCGTCCGCCAGCAACGTCAAAGGCGCCTGTTTTCGAGCAAAATTCCAATGAGCCCCGCGCAAGAGCTGCAGTAGGCATTGCTGGTAGGCCCTGAGAATGACCTGCGCTTGGCGCGTACCTTCCTCGAGGTCACCAATGGTGAAATCTATCGCCGCGGCGTCCAGCGCTTGATTCGCGATGTCGGCGGGAAGATTCACGGCCTATCCCTGATGCTGTGCAGCTACCGCAGAATCAAGGGCGAATTCCTTGGCCGCGAGCTGGGTTACATTCAGATCCTTCAAAAGCGGAGCGAGACTTTGGCCCAATTGATCCGCTAAAGCCTCCACAAAATCAACTTCCCATGTGGTGGGATCGGTGATCCGGCCAGTATAAACGCACGCAGCTGATTCAACATTGCACAGAATCACCTTTTGCGGCGGACTGTAGCCGCTGTCATTTTCGACGCTGAAGACGTGCGGCTGCGGATCGAAATTTGGCACGAAAAATGGAACTGGCTTGACTGCGCGCACCTCGAGGCAGTCTGCCGGGTAGGTATATTCGTAAAGCCATGGAAGCGGCGGATAAGTGTTCGACCACGGCAATCCTGGCGTATAGCCATGACCACCGCCGGGCAATGCCGGTGCTTGCTTCAGCAAAGTGAGGGAGACATTCCGTTCCGCAAATCCCCATGTCCCTGCGCGAAGTAGTCCATCCCTGGTCTGCCCATAGATATCGAGGGCCGCGTTAGCCGCGCGCGAACCATCGAACAGATTGCCGACCCGTGGCGCATAGCCGATCCGGCGCAACGCCAAGTTTACCATGTCGGCTGGGCTATTTACGGAAAACGTCATTAGCCGACCCTCGTTTCACCAATCGATTCAAACGCCGCACCGCTTTGTAGCAGCATTTGCGCCGATTCGGGACGGCCGGCGATCGATAGGCTAAGCACGCTTGCGAGCAGACGCACCACGGCTTCACGGAAGATCGAATCCCATGTGTCCTCGCTCGGATAGTTATTATAAATGGCAGTCGCGCTCGCCAGATCGGTATGGATCACACGCGACTGTATGCCGCTCACCACCGCATTTCCAAGTACCCAATTGGTAGGCAGCGGATCATTCGAGTCGGCTAACGAAGACGGGATGACCGCCCAAATCTGAATGCAATTAGTTGGCCACTTATATTCGTAGCTCCATGGGAAAGGCGCTGTATTTCCTGAGACAACTAACGCCGCAGTATATCGCGCAAATCCCCATTCGAATTGACGCATAACCGTCTCGACGGTCGGACCATAGAACGTGTTAAGCGCCGTTCCGGCGGCGCTAGTATCAAAACTTGGCCACTCGCCAACTACTGCAGGCTGGTTGTCGCCCATCTCTTGGATGGCTTGATTTGCAATATCGTTCGAGGTGATTGTCATGGCTATTTTAGTTTTCCGATCTTCTACTCGCCGTGATAAATGTCAACAACGCGCGGGATCATTGTGAAATCCGTAATTTTGTGATTTTCATCTAATTAGCCGTCCCATCCCTTTTGGGTATCCGCTACCGCAGAACATCCAGTAAACAGGGGTTGTCACGTTGCTGCCTCCTGATGCGACCGGGATGCCG
>JAGWKM010000099.1 GCA_028865305.1 Patescibacteria group bacterium
GGTGTGCGCCCATTGTGTATTTGAGGGCGTCGGGTGACTGGGTTGATAAATTTTGGATGTTTCCGCTATTCCTGGCTTTGGCAGTTTGGAAAGGAAGGTTCCCGTCAGCAAAATCCCGCTTTTGCACCGAATTTCTAAAAATAAAACCGTTGGAAAAATACATTGCTCAACTCCGGTGTAGGGGGCATGAAATTGTTTCCCATTCCGGTGTGAGAGCGTCTGAATCAGTTGAACGCAGCATGATGGAGGAGTGGGCGCGTGATATTTTCGGCTGCAAAACACGAAGGCCGCTTTTGCATTGGACTATTTCAGACGTTTGGGAATGCCACCGGAAGTATGGGCTGCCAATCAATCCTCTCTATCGCATGGGGTGGAAACGCGTCGGATGCCGAATTTGCATCATGTCAAACAAGGCCGACGTTAGAAGGACTTTACGTAAGCGTCCTGAGATTCTAAACATTTACCGGGTTTGGGAATTGGTGGTGGGGTCTTATCGGGTTTCCCGAGGTTCGATCACGGATTATTCTTCTTGGTTCCATAGGAAAACAGTTCCTGAACGTTTTAGATCACGCGAGGTGAACACTAAAAAAGGTTCAATGAAGGTGGCCACCATTGATGATGTGGCAAAATGGTCGATGACCCAGAAGGGCGCTAAATTAGAGCTCACGAAAGAAATGCTAGAGGAGGAAGATTTTAACAAAGATGATGCGCATGCACCGTGCCAATCTGGATTATGCGAATAAAGAAACTAGCCAACCCAAAACGCCAAAAAGCCTTGTGGACGGAAATATTCCCCGACCAACTCCGGCGCGCCCGTGGCCAGGTTGACGCATCATCTGGTGGCGCCGTTCAGGTCATGCGCCGACCAATCGCGCACCAGACTCCTGATCAGCGGCGGCGCAACCGGCTTTATCTGCGCGCACTTCGACCATGGCTTGCCCAGCCCGAGAACCGGCTGTGCCAGGTGTGGAAACGATCAGCCGCGTTCAGGTTCGAGTGTAGAGAGAATTATCCGAGGTATTGCTGGCCTGACCTGCAACTGGCGACCCAATGTCATCACAAACGTGGACGGCGCAAGACGCGCGAGGGTGATCTGTTGCTGGCTCAGGAATGGTGGACGCCCGTGAGTGCGGCCGGCCATGATTGGATTGATCGGAACCGGGACGAGGCCCGGCGTCTTGGATTATTGTGTGAAGCGGGCGAGTACGATACTTGGCCGAAGAAAGGAACGAAATGACCGAGGAACAATCTGACATGCGATCTGAAATTCAGAACGTACTGAATAAATTTCCAGAAGTTTCTTGGGACAGATGGGCTGGAGAATTTGATCTTTGTATTATCTTCGGTTGGATAAAACGGGATGATGGTCGAAATGATTTCATCCTATTAAAATTTACTGATGGATCACCGGATATGATCGCCACCAGTTCGTCCAAGTATTCAAAAGAATTTTCAGCTAGATTAAATTTTGAAGGACATGAAAATTGCAAAAGAGTTGAAAGAACATGGCCTGAAACGCAGTGTATAAAACTATGAATACCATCTATAAAACCCTGTACAATGGCCAGCGTGTGCGCCTGATTCCCAGACGCTGGCGCGGCTAATCAGAACGCCGACGTGTGATCAAACAACGGCGGATGACCATCGCGCTCGATAGCACCCGATTCGACCCACCGCGCTGGCCCGGCGGTCCGGTCATCTGCCGGTTCGAGAACCTGCCGGCATTCGATACAAGAAACGAACTCCAGGCGTTTCACGAGGCGAACTGTCCCGGGTGCCATATTCAACAGACCTGGACCTGTTCACGCTGCGGTTGCCTGCACTTCGCGGCAGACGTCCCGGTCCCGAGCGGAATGAGCAGCGGCACGGCAAGAAAGAGCGTGATTTACCAACCCAAACACAAAAAGAAAACTCCATGAAATTATTCTTCGACACTGAAACATCTGGCAAAGCGGATTTCCGAAAATCGGCGACTGATCCTTGCCAACCACGTCTTGTTCAACTGGCGGCCATTCTGACAACCGATGACTGCGAGGAAGTATCGGCCGTCAATTTAGTCATCCGGCCCGAAGGATTTGAAATTCCACAAGCAGTATCGGACATTCACGGAATCACCCAGGACTTTGCGAAAAATTACGGACTGCCAGTGAAGGGCGCGCTCGGAATTTTTCTGCGCATGGTACAAGCGGCCAAAACTCTTCACGCGTACAATGCGGAGTTTGATAAAATCATCATCGCCGGCGAACTTGCGCGTTACCCTGACTTTCCGGTCTTGTTCGAGAGCGCAATTATCGAATGCGAGATGAAACCCATGACCGACATTTGCCGACTGCCTGGGAAGATTGGATTCAAGTGGCCGAGTTTGATCGAAGCGCACACGCATTGCTTTGGGAAGGCACCGGAAGAATCGCACGACGCACTGGCGGATGTGCGGACCATAATTGCGGTACACAAATGGAGAATCAGCCGGCCAGAACCAGCGAAGGAAAATCTCGTATGACAAATCCAAAGTTCGGAGAATGGCGGCCGATTAAGACGGCACCGAAGGACGGCAGTGAAATTCTCGGATGGATGCGTAGCCATTCGTGTGTTGTCGTAATCCGGTGGTGTGGGTATTGGAAAAGTAAGAATTCATTGGGTTATTGCTGGCGGTCGACGTGGGATTTTTACCCAATGGGAAGCCGAATTACCCACTGGATGCCGCTGCCTAAGCGGCCAAGATAATTTATGACCCCCTCCCAAAAACAAAGTGCCAAGCCGCTTCCGCCGTTCATCCGACGGTTGCGGGACCGGATTCGCAGCGGGAGTAAGACGATGACGAGAAGGGTGATTCCAAGCCTCGACGGATCGCTAACGACTACGATGCCAATGAAGTTAAAATACAAACCCGGCGACATCTGCTATTTGATGGAGCCGTTGTATAAAAGTCCGTTCTATACCATCTTTTTCTCGGACGACCACGCAGCAACTAGCGGCCCATGGCAATGGAATGGATTAAGGCTTTCTCAGCTTTATATGCCTCGCATCTTCGCCCGCACGTTCGTCCGCATCGTCTCCGCGAAGGTCGAGCGCTTGCAGGACATCAGCGAGTGGGATGCAGGAAAAGAGGGTGTGACCTTGACGGCAGATCAGCAGGCGCAATGGGTTTCCGCCGAGTCGCGCGAAACTTTTAACCGCCATGCATTTAGACTGCTCTGGGACAGCATCAACGCCAAACGCGAGGGCGGAAAATACGCCTGGGCGAGAAACCCTTGGGTAGTCTGCTACGAATGGGAGCTGCTGAAATGATATGACATTCATGGCTCACCAACTTGTCCGGCGTAATGACGGCCGTCCGTGGCAGGACGAAATACTGCGCATCGCCCGCGTGTACCGAGACTTGGGCATCATGCGACTTGAAAAGGTGGACGCCCCGGTCAAGTTCGCCGGTAAGCGCGTGATCTTCATGCCGAACCCATTCCCGGATTTTGTGGGATGCTGGCATCGGAACGGCCGCATGATAGCCTTGGAAGCCAAGAGCACGAGCGACGGACGACTGGGGATCGGTGTCCGGGCAACCGGTTTAACCGACACCCAATGCGAAGCCCTGGCGGGTTGGCACAAGCACGGCGCCATATCGGGCGTGCTCTGGCGGGACCTGGAGAATTCACGGTGGATCCCATGGACATTCATTGCCGATGCTCTGAATCAGCATAAAAAAGCCATTAC
>JAGWKM010000024.1 GCA_028865305.1 Patescibacteria group bacterium
GATTTACAAATAAAAAAGGAATAATCCAAATGACCATCGACAAAATCTCCCGTGCCATCGAATTGCATGACGCGGTTTCCAAGCCGGTTGTGCGTTCTGTCGATTTTGCATTTGCTGTAGGGCGATTGGCTTACGCAAAAGATCATTTGCTTTCATCCTGCCTTTAGTGATGGCAGGGTACATGTCAACCATGGATAATTTCGCGTCATCCATGCATTCTTTCGCGTGGTGCGTGGATTATTTCGCGCGATCTATGGCGTGAGATTTGCGGAGTGCGGAGTGGTTATTTCGAGCGTATGAACGAAAGGTCGCCGGATTTTATTTTGAATTTGAGATGCTCGGGATCGTAATGAGCAACAATTATTTTGCGAAAACCAGTATCAAATTCGACAGTTACTTTGTAATTAGGTGGTGGATAAATGTTAATTATATGAGCAAAATTAAGTAACGGATAGAAGCAGTCAGTATATCTTTCGATATATTTTCCGTATCGAAGAATATAATGTTGCTTTGGTAACATTAGTAATCATACCCACAATCATCTATTGGGGATGGATTATCGTATATAGAAATACGATAACCTAGGTAACGTATGTCGATTTCCGATCCCGCTGTTATTACTTTTTATCACTTAAAATTCGTGCGAGTTCTATATCATTTTTGAATATTTTCGCATAAGCATATTGATTGAGAAACTCTTTTTTCTTTGTAGTAATAATGGCTTTTTCAAGCGTTGAAAAAGTTGTTGTCCGCCAGAATTCGCCGTTGTAATGATGAACAACAAATGGTCTTTTTGGTTTCATTTATTTTAAGCTCCGTCGATTTCCGGTGTTACAACCGGCCTTCCCGCTTCATCGAAGTTCGGTTCGCCGCTATGTTCGACGCGGGCGATAATTTCTTGCATGGCTTCTTGAATATTGGGGTGATCTTGTTCGACAAGCCATCCGACAATGCTGTTGATCCAGTCGTTAGTCGCAACGCTGTAACCTTGCTGAAATCCAGCGATGTATATTTTATTCTCCTCCGGTGTCATGGTTTCTCCCCATAAATTTTTAATTCGTAATCGACAATAAGCACGATTGTTTGAAGGTCGGTTACGGTCGTAATGTGTTGTCCGTTTTTGAAATGGATTTCCGTTCCTCCTTCTACTTCGACGATCATTGCAATGTCGCGCGCGTGCAATGCCATTTTTCGTAGGATAATCATATTTTCCGCTCCGCTTCTTCGATCAATTTAATTATCCATTTGGGTGTACTGGAAGTTACGAATTTATTTCCGGTTTTGAGTTCGACTACGTTAGTTTTTATTATGTCATTTGTTTTATCGATGATTGTTGAATATGTATATACGCTGATTATTTCTTCCGATCTAACAAATATTATAGTGTCTTCGTGACGGATTGGGATAAACGGCATTGTTTTTCTCCCGAAAAGATGCTGTGTGGTTACCGCTGATAGGAACGATAACCACACACCTTCACCGATTCGCTTCCATGACACGAATCGGGAAGCCGTTAAAACGGAATTTCGTCATTCAGTTCCTCAGTCGGGCGAGGTTTGAACGAGTATAGTGCGATGGGTTTTCCGCTTTCTTGATCCGTTCCGGACCAGATCAAATCCTCCAATTCTTCGTTGTGTTCGCTCCCATCCTTCATGGTTACGGGAACTTTCCGACCGGCAAAGCGTGTGGCGTGCGGTCCCTCGACGCGGATAATGTATCCGCCCTTGCGTTTGTCGCGCGAGTAGGTTGCGCGGTGAGTGCGTTTTTCTGCCATTGTGAGCTACTCCGTTGTGCCCGATAATTACTCCGGGTATCGGGCTTGCCCGGCATGAGAACAAAAGCGAACTGTGGATAAGATTTAATCTTATTATCCACAGTACGCGATTCGTTCACTCGAAACTGAATTTGCGTTTTTCCTCCGTTTTCGCGTGGGGGTTTTTCAGAGCGGACTGGAATGCTTGCACGGTCGATTCGAAGGCCGGTGCGAGTTCCGCCGTCATGCGTTCGATGTCTTTGTCGGTAAACCGGTAGGATCGCGGATTTGCGACCTTGCGAAGGGCCGCAAGTGCGGTAACGGCCTTTTCGACGCGCAATGCCCCGATGCGAAGGAAGCGGTCGCGTGCGGCTTCCTTGGCCGCTTCCGCAAGCACGCCGTGCGCATGTGCAGCGGCTTTCTTGAGCGTTTCGTTCGCCGGTGATTTTTCGAGTTTCGCCTTGGCGTCGGCATAGGCTTTTCTGGCGTTTTCGAAAGCGGTCTGGGCTTTCGATTTTTCGGTTTTCTGTCTTGCCATGATTGGGCTTCCTTTCGCTATAGATTAAGCGCAGTCGCGCGGATTTCACGATGCACGAATTTGGCTTTTCCGTCAATCCTGAATGATGGAGGATCGTTTTTCCATACCGCCGTTTTACCGTTAATTATATCCGCTAAGGTTTCGAAATTGAGGCGCGAACCTTTGCTGGCGATCTTGGTTCCGCCGCTTTCGAGTTTGATTCCGTAGAGTTTTTTACCGGCGAAGTGACCGATCAAGCCTTTTCCGTCGTATCCCCAATCGCCAAGGTTCGGCGATATGGGCACGCGGGAAATATCTGCATTAGAGTCGCAGATCAGGCTATCGGTGTCGCAATATATAATATGCTTGCGGCCGATGGCGTGCGCGGCGCGTAGAAGATGGGCGCGGGTGAAGCCGGTTATGGAGGCGCCGGTTGCGACGTTGTTATAGATTTTCTGTCCTTCCCATTGTATGCCGTATTTGTATTTTAATTGCCAGAGTGCTTCGCGCCTATGGATTTCGATTTCGGGGTTATCGAGATAGGGATTCCATCCGTGTTCGGTATCTTTTTCGCCGCATGTTATGCATTTACCGTTGCGAAATTCGGTTGCGGTACAAAGATGCGTTCCCGGGGCGGCAAAACGGTAATCGTAATAACGTGTAGGGTCTTGCGCCAATTTGCCGTACAATGAATTTTGCATGATTTTTCCGATAGTATAATTCATCGGATCAAGCGGTTTTCCGTCTTTGTCTTTTGCAGAATACTTATCCTTGTAGGCGAACCAATGATCTATATATGGCTTAAAATCTATGGTATCTTCGCAATAACGGACCGTTAGAATATGTTCGTCGGCGATCAAATCGAACTCTTTTGCAGCAAGATATTCCCATCCCGTAATGTTATAAACTCCTTCCGCGTGTGGGAAAGAGAGTTCGCCGCGTTCGGAGCGAATCGGAAATGCGCCTTTCGAAAAGCATAGTAGTTCGATAAAAGAGCGTTGTATTTGTTCGTGCGATAATGTTTTCAGATCACTACGACGATAAAATCTCGTGCCAGTAGCATGTAAATGCGACATGGCAAACGGATAAGCAGAATGAATATCTAGCATATGTATGTTTGTGTGCGTGCCGGGGCGGAAGCATTCGCATCTTCCGCCGAAGAAGAATTTGCGATATTCGCGGTCGAACGAATGCGAAGTCTTGCCGGGATCGATCCCTAATTTGCGGGCGAACGCCAAGGCATTCGATGCGATGGTTTTATGTTTGCCCGCGATGGAGCGATAACGGGTGACGGCATCGTATAGCACGACACAATCGGTTTTCAGATATTCTTCAATTTCCGTATCGTAATTTTTGCGTTCATCGGCTTCCAGTTTCCAATATTCGATTTCTTTTTTGGCGCCGATTTTCCGTAACGGTTCCGGAATGATAGCATAAGAATCGCGAAGTTCCGCGCGGCCTAGAAACATCGAAACGATGCGCCCGTTGATGACTTGTGCGCGTGTTTGTTTGATGTATGGAATAAGATAGATAAAATCAAACTTACCACCGTTGTGAGCATATAATATACAATTAAGATCAATAATACCGGCAATAAAATCGTCAGTCGAATCGTATCTTCTAAACGTTTTACCATCGTATAACCCCCACATGAAAGGTTTCGGTACTCTGCCGTGCAGAAATGGGTCTGTTTCGGCATCGCAAGTGAATATTTTTTTCGGTCGCGACATTCATTTTCCCCAACCCAATCGAACACAATCCGGATATTCGTGGTAGCGTTCGATTTCTATTCGTTTTCGTGTGGCAAAAACCAGTCGCGAATACTCCATTGTTGCTTGAATTTCGCCTTCGCAACGGTCGCATACGAATTTCGATTTTGCACGAAGGTATTGCGACCAATGATTGATTTGTCGCCTTTTCAGCGCACCCATACCGCCAGCCCTTTCACCCATTCGTCCGTTTCTTTATAGTGTTCCCATTCCTCGGCTACCCATTTAAGAAACTGCTTTAGATCGTCGAATACAGCACGCGTGCGGCCGTGACGCGTCCATAGTGCAACGCGAAAGGTTTTCAATTTTCTGAATTGTAATTCCGCAAGCTTTTGCAGTTTTTCGATGGGAAAATCTTCGAGTTCGAAAGCCCGCCGTCCGTATTCTGCAATTTGTTTATTCGGCAGTTTTCGTTTTTTCAATCCGCTTTTCGGTAGGCTCCAATAAATCCATTTACGGCCGTTCGATACCAAAGAAAATTCGCGCGAACCTTCCATGTATTTGCCGCTATTCGCATAAATATGAAATGCTCCGGGATTGCCGAAATTATCCTCGCGCATGGCGAATATGCCGTGCATCCTCCGCTCTTCACCGGCATGAACATTCTTTTTGCCTTTATGTTTTTCTTTAACAGTGTAGTAAATCGGCCACAGCAAATCCGGCTTGGCTTTAGCGATTCTGGCTTTGACGGGAAACAGATTTGCGGAATACGGAATCGCGTTCGCGTAACGCACGATTTGTGCTTTTTCGTACGGTTTCAGGGTTTTGCGGCGGCGGAATTTTTTCAGTTTCGGAACGATGGGAGCGAGGCGGGCAGCATCTTTAAGATAAGAAGCCGTGGTTCTTTTCGGTTTTCGCCCCTTTGACATTCCCCGGCACCTTCTTTATATAAGGCGCCGAGAGTCCCCATCTCTCGTGTTCCCGGCAGGAACAACCCCGACGCCCGAAGCCCGCCGTCTCACCCCGAGGCGGCGGGTTTTCTTTTACGCCCGATCTTTGTAATGGGCAAGACGGAACATCTTGCGTCGGCCGGCACGTCGGCATACAAGTTTTCTTCGTTCGTGTTGAAGCGTAGTTGAAGCACGATTGAAGCTCATTCTTCTGTTTTGCAGGGAGACATACCGTGACGAAGCGCACGATTTCGGAAGATAACGAGTTCGAAAACGAATCCGGCGACGAAACCCCTGCCGCCCGCGACACCGAAGAGTTCGAAGATCAAATTCTTTCGGATTTCGGCAGCGGCGACGATGACGTGCGATGGAAAATCTGGATTTGGAAGGTCGATAAAGCAGTCAATCGCGCCGACACGGTCGAACATCGGATTATGAAGCTCGATAAAAGCCAGTTCGGTTCGATTTTCGAATTGTGCACACCTTACGGCGACGGGCTTTATCGCATCCGGGTGTACCGCAACGGCCGTATCTGGAAATCGCACGATATGTACGTGATGAATCCGCCGAAACCGGCAATGCCGACCGGTCCTGCGCCTTCGGAAATGGCGACCGTGCTTTCGGAAATGCGCGGCATGATGCAGCAGTTTTTCGACCGTTTCGGACATACGCAACAGGCTCCCGCACCGGCTCCGATGGACCCGTTTGCGGGTGTCGAAAAAATCGCTGCCGTCATGGCGTCCCTGCAAGGCATGATGGCGCCGAAGTCGAATGAAACCGCGATGCAGACATTCATGGCAGGTGTGAATTTCGCGCGCGGGCTCGAACCGGAGGAACGGCCGGAAGGCATGGCGGGGATTCTCCGCGATGTGCTCAATTCGCCGGTAATCCAGAAAATCGCCGATGCGGCGGGGCAGGCGCCGCCCGTTACGCAACAACTGAATCTCCCGCCGCGCTTGCCGCAAGTTACTCCGGCCGCACCGGAACCGCAGAATTTTCAGGCTCCGCAACAACCGAATCAGACTGCCGAGCCCGAACAGAATTCGGTTGTCGGAGCGATCCAATATCTTGTTGCCAAGGCAAAAAGCGGTGCGGATTCGGGACTTTACGCCGAATGGATCGCCGATAACTGGCCTCCGGAACTGATACAGTCGTTTTTGAGCGAGCCGGACATCGCAGGGACGCTTGCCGGTTTCGTCCCGGAAGTCACGAATTACCGTTCGTGGTTCGAAAGCCTTATTGACGAAATGAAATCCATCATGGAAGATGACGGCTCCGTGGCGGAAAGCGATTCACAGCATGTATTTGGACCGGGTAGCCAATCCGGCCAAAATGGTTTCGATCCCCGAGGGCGAACCGGGGATTCGCGCAACGTTGGACATCATGCGCAACCTGATACGCGCGGGGCGCAAAAACCAGACAATCCGAAATAAAGCCGTCGCACTCGTTTCGCATCTACCGCAGAAGGATACGATGGGGGAAATTCGCGCCCTTTTCGAGTTCGTGCAGAACGAAATTCGTTACGTGCGCGACATTCATAACGTCGAAACGATTCATTTTCCCGAAGTGATTTTAGAAAATTCGCAAGGCGATTGCGACGACAAAGCGGTCCTACTCGGCGCGGTTCTGGAATCCATTGGGCATCCGGTGCGGCTTGTGGCGGTAGGATTTCGTCCGGGTGTTTACTCGCACGTCTATCTCGAAACGCGATTCGGCAAAAACGGCTGGCTTCCGCTCGATGCGACAGAACCGTATTCAATGGGATGGAAACCGAAAAACATTGTCGAACGGATGGAGCGGTATATCTAATGTACCTCGGCGAAAATCCACACGAAGGACAGTCGCTAGGAATCGATCCGATTACCGGCGGATTGACGCTCGTGCAATCGCTCGCCACGATTTTCGGCGGCAAGCCTTCGGATTTTCGCGTCATGCTGTGGTGGGATAATCATGCCCATCTTGCACAACAGAAAGGCGACAAGCCCAATCAGAATACGGTACAAATGGCAAATGCCGTCGTGCAAGCGATGCAACAGGTTGTTTCGCAGATCGAAGCGCAAGGCGGGCGGATCGATCTTAAAGGCGGTTTCGCAACCAGCATAGGGCAGCGCGATCCGTCTTATCTGTGGTATCCGATCTCGCCATCACAGCACATCGGCGATCCCTATCACGGCGGTCCCGGTTCCATCGCCCAACTTGCTGGGCCGGGCGATCCTAACGGCGTCGTCAACGGACTGGTCAATTTTCTGCAACAGCAAGTCGGTTCGGCCGTCGTCCAAGGCTCCGCCTCGGCCGCAACCGCACCGGTGCCGGGGGCGCCTTTGACATCGCGAGGCGCTCCCGGTACTGCGCAGACTATTGCTTTGCCACAGCAAATTTCAACGCCAAATGCTTTTTTGCAGACACCTTTTTATCCCGTAGCGCAGCCGATTTCGAATCCTTATGGGGCACCGGCAAGCGCCAGCATCATTCCCGATCTGTCGCCGTACATGCCCTATATTTTAGGCGGAATAGGGCTTATGATATTCATGTCCATAGCGAAGGAAAAACCGGCGCCCGTGACGGTGCGGACGGTGCGAAGCGCACCGCGAAAGGCAAAACGTCATGCATCTCGCCGCTAGCGATCTTCTTTCGTCGCTCGTATTACCGACGATTTCCGATTTGCAGAAAGGCATTCCGCAAACGTCGGTGTCCGTCGCCCCTTCATCGTCCGGCACCGGATTTTTCGGTTCGCTATTGAAGGCGCTTCCGGCTATCGCCAACACGGGATTGCAAACTTTCGCAACGATACAACAGGCGAAATATCTGGATCGCTACGGCATCGCTCCGTCTTTCGCATCGCCGAACGGAGCGTTTTACGGTGCCACACCTTCGGGCGTAACGCCGGGTAATCCGTATTCCTTGCCGAGCGGTTCCGGATTGCCGGTCGGCGTTACGCCGAATTTCGGTTTTCCGCAAGCGACATTGACGCTGCCGCCTCCGCAGAGCGGCGGAATAACATCGTTTCTGCAATCGAATCTGCCCATGATTCTTATCGGTGTCGCCGGACTTGTGGTGACGATATGGGCTACGAAAAAGTGAGGCTGCTATGTTCGCAGGGACGTCTTATTTAGGTGCCACAGGCATAACGCCCGATTCGAGCGGCGATACCAATTCGACCATCGCCACCATCGGTAACGTGCTTGGACAGGGACTTCAATTGTACGGGCAACTGAAGCTTATGGACACCAATCTTAAGCTCGCACAACAGGGACGCCCGCCGATAGATATTTCGCAAGTGTCTCCGCAGGTGAATATCGGGCTGGCACCGGAAGTAAAAAACGCGCTTGTGGTGACGGGCATTGCCGCCGCGGCGGGTGCGCTACTTCTGTTTTTTCTCATGAGAAAATAATATGCCCTACACGCTGCAACCTTCCGAAGCGCCGTCGTGGTGGGATTTCATTACGAAATTCGACCGTACTTCCGATTCGTTCAACGAAAATTATGCGGCGTTGCAACAGCTAGGCGGTTACATCGCATCGAATCATCCCGAACTCATGGATCAATGGCGTTCGATGGTTGCCGAGGGTGCCGCGAATCAGAAAAAACTTTCCGATCTTCGCGCCACACGCGATTACGTCTATTCTTGGCTTCAATGGCTTCAATCCGGCGCCTCGAATATCGGCGATTTCCTGTTGAGCGGAGCGCAATCGGCTTACGATTTCGCCAAGCGCGAACTCGGGCTCGGCGAGTACGAAGAAGGACTCGGCGTCGTGCCGGTTGCGGTTGTCGTTATCGGTTCCGCCGCCGCGATTGCCGCGCTGGTCGTGATCGCGAAATGGATTACCGATGCTTACACATTTGCGCAGCGGCTCAACGCGCTTCAATCGCAGGAAGCCAAAGGCTACACACCGAAACAGGCGGCAGATATTGTCAATGCCGCGCTAGGTCCGCCGCAGTCGCACGATTTTCTCGGTATTCCGTGGTCTCTGTTGATTTGGGGAGCCATCGCCATCGTGCTCGGCCCGCCGTTACTGGCAAAAATCGCGGGAGGAAAAAAATGAGCCTGACATTCTCGGTTTTCGTCAACTGGTGGGATTTCGTTATCGGCGTGCAATGGAGCCGCGCCACGCGCACGCTGTCGATTTATCCGCTGCCGATGCTCGGCGTGAGTGTGAAATTCGGGGAATAAGATGCGCAAAAACCCTCGCCGGAAGCCTTCAGCCCTCCGTCATACGCGCAAAGCGAACACACCGAAGCGTTCGCGCATGTGGTCGCATGTTTATAATTCCGCGCGCAAGGAAGGTTTCAAGGAAGGCGATGCGATTGCGATTGCCGACGGCGTGTTGAAAAAGCGTGTAAACAAGGTTTCGCGCGCGAGAAAAAATCCGCGTGTGTTCGGTCGTAAGGGCAAGTCCGCGCATCGCCATTTGCGTGAAGCATACGCTATCGAAGGCTTGCAGATTTCCGGCACGAAAATCAAAACGTGGTACTTCAACGGCAACGGTTTCAGCGATCACGAAGCCAAGGCAGAACGCTTCCAGTCGCGTGCCGCCGCACATCGCCAAGCGGCCCATATCCGCTATTCGCTTCCAGCGAAAATCCGCACGCTACGGGTTTACAAAATATGATGCGAATAACCAAAAATTTCGAGTCAAATTACATCATCGGCCAGCGCGGACGTTTTCATCCGCCGGTGTTCTTTTTCGACCGGAAAACGGTTCGCGGATGGACGGAAAACCGCGCCGACGCAACGCAGTTTACCGGCTTGCAGAATGCCAAATCCGTTGCGGCAGGAATCGTTCCGTTCCGCCGCCACAAGCTATTCGTGTTGCGTGCGAAATGACAGATCAGATCGCCAAAGCCTCTGCGCTGTTCCGCCGCTTTTTCGGCAAAGCGCCGAAAAAACAGGATATTCTCGAATTCGACGGCGAGCGCGAAACGGTACTTGTCATCGGCGAGCTTGATGGAGTAATCTACCGGACAAGCGATTCGAAGGAACCCTATATCCATCGTTTCGCCAAAAGCAATCGGCCCTTATTGAGTGTGAGTTTCGACGGTTCCCAAATCTATATCCTCAAGGGTGGGTATAGATTCACAGCAAAAGGCTTCATCGGATGAAGCTTTTTCGGAACCGGAGAATCATCTCATGGCCGAGCTTATGCTGGTCAATCCCCGCCGCCGTCGTCATCGCCGTAAGCGCGTAACCCGCCTTCGCAGAAATCCCCGCCGCCACATGACGGCAAAGCAACTGGAATATTTCGGGCCGCGCAAACGCCGCAGTCACCGGCGTCGCCGTTCCGTCGCGCTCGCCGAACCGCGTCCGGCTGCGCGACGCTCGCATCGCAGGGCGCGCCGCAGTTACCGTCATCGCGCACGCGCCGGGCTCGCCAATCTGCGCAGCATGAATCTCAAATCGCTCATGAACTCCACGCTGATTCCGGCCGGTGTCGGTGCGGCCGGTGCGCTCGGGCTCGATGTGGCACTCGGTTTCGCCTCGCCGCACCTTCCGGCGTTTCTCAACAACGGCGTCATGAAAACCGTTACACGCGTTGCCGGTGCCGTCGGTATCGGTTACGTCGCCGGTGCCATTGCCGGAAAACGTTTCGGCGAAGAAGCGATGGCGGGCGCCATCACGGTCACGCTGTACGATCTTCTCAAAGGCATGGTGAAATCCGCCGTTCCGTCGCTTCCGTTGAGCGGCACCGGATGGGTTTCTCCCGCCTATCAGGTGGGCGCCTATGTCGGCACCGATTCGGCATTCGCGCATCCGGGACTGAGCGCCTATGTCGGCAGCGATTTCGTGTACGACGGTATCCGCGATCCGTCTCTGAGCGGATACGATTACGACTACTGATTCGCGAAACGGGTGTGGGCGGTGCCCGCGCCGTAACGTTGTCACGGGCTTCCGGCGAAACTACCGCCCGCTCGTTTCGTAAAGGCCGCAAAGAGTAAAGGCCGAGGAGAAATGTCATGAGTTCCGCAGGTGTACCTATCCCCGTCGCACGGCCCGGTGTCGTGCTTCCGATTCCCACGCGCTCGCAGCTTGACGCCTTCAACGTCAACCGCGAAGGATGGGAAGCGATTACCAATTCGCTGTACGATTCGGCTGCTTATCCCGCTGCCGGCACGACACAGCTTTCTTTCTTCAATCTCCCGCTCGGGCAGGGAACGGGTTTCGGCGGCGGCACCAAAACGCTTTCCGATACCAATATGACCCTCGCCGGACAAATGCCCGCAAATCAGGAATTTCTGATTCAGCGCGTGGAAGTCCGCTTCTTCCCGACTGTCCCCGCCGTCGCCGCCGCCAATCCTTCGGCTGTCGGTGCACCGGCTGCTGCGGCGCTGGTCAACGATTCCTATCTCGCGGCGCATACCGGGAATCTCACGCTTACCATCGGATCGAAACCGTACTTGCAGGAAGCGCCGCTGTTGAAGTTCGCTCCCTGTACGAATTTCCGTGTCAACGGCGCGCAATCCGATTCGAGCACGGCCGGTGCCGGACAGAACGTCCGCACAGTGTTCGCATATTGGGAAGGAAGGCCCTACATTCTGAAAGCTCCGCTTCGTCTCGTAAGCAATCAGAATTTCGGCGTCACGCTCAACTGGCCGGAAGGCGTGCAGGCGATAACCAATCCCGCCCGCATTTTCCTCTCGCTCGAAGGCGTGTTCTATCGCCGGTCGCAGTAATCGTAACGGGCATCCGGGGAGGCGGAAACCTCCCCGGCACCCTTCGGGAGAAAACAAATGTCCAATCCCAATATGCAGCCGCGACCGGGACCGCTGGCATCGCAAGCCGTGCCGAAGGTGCAATACGTCGAAGATTTCTTCATTTACGAAATCGACGCATCGGCGCTTGCTGCGGGCGGTGTGTTCAACGGCAATATCCAGATTCTCGCCGATTCGGATTTCCGTTGGACGAAATTTGCCGGTTTTGCGGATATTGCGGGCGCTGCCCAGACCGATTCCGGCCGCGTCATTCCGCTTGTGACCGTCAACATCGTCGATACCGGCTCGGGGCGCAATCTCATGAGTTCGGCCGTGCCGTGGGGCGCCTATATCGGTTCCGGAACGCTGCCGTTCATCCTGCCGGTGCCGCGCATTTTCAAGGCGCGCACGAATATCGCCGTCACCATGACGAATTACAGCGCGGCGACAACCTACAATCTTCGCCTGTCGTTCATCGGTTCCAAAATCTTCCAGTTGGGGTGACGTATGGCGGACTTTCCGCAATTCCCGATTCGTAGCGGATACCCGGGAAAATGGAACTTCAAGCCGGAATATCCGGATCGCTACGATGCGGAATTATGGGCCGCAAATCAGCATCCGGTACCGTCGCAGAATGTGCCGGTATCGGATGCTTATTATCCCGGCCCGGTCGATCTTGTTGCGACCACGCAGCCGGGTTCCGATAACGAAAAGAAAATCGATAATCTCGGCGTCGTGCGTTCGGTGTACGATTCGCGTCCGCCATACGCTTACGATTTCACATTCACCGATCTTTTCGGCACGCTCGGCGGCAATATCTTCGGCGGTTTCGCCTGCCCGCCCGGTTACGTAACCGTGCTGCGAAAACTGACGCTATCGCTGTACGGCTCGAAAGCGTTTCTTTTGGATGCTTTCGGTTTCGTCGAAAATCAGGGCGTACAACCGCAATTGCGATTGATCCTGAACGGCGGACAACAGGCACAATGGGTCATCCCGCTATCGACAAATTCTCCGCAAAATTCGCCGGTCGCCGGATTCGCCGGAAACTTCGCACCCGGAGCATTGACGGGCGAAACGGAGTACGAATTGTTTTTGCCGCTGATTCAAGGAACCATCGTCAATATTGCTGTGATAGGATGGACGGACACGGCCGGACTGAGTGCGATGGTAACCTATAGCGGTCAAATGATCTTGGATGACGGGCGCATCGTGCCGCTGCAAATCGGCAACGCCGATCCCGAACCGGTCAGGAATATGTGATGGCAAAGCAAGACAATCGCTCGCTTCCGGTTTTCCGCTCCAAGGTGTCGCGCCGTATGGGAGCTACAAGCGTAAACGGCGTGCCAATGGTCGGCAATGTCGATGTGGACGGCAATCTATGGGTTCTTTCGGTCGGGCCGCAGGAAACCATGAGCTTCAACGCGCCCGGCCTAGGCGTGCTCGCAACCGTCAATACGCCTGCATCTACCTTTACCGTCGTGCGCGCCATCATGGCATCTTTGACGGCCGGAGCGGCGGCAACGGCACAGCATACGGTCGAATTGCTGGTCAACCTGTCGGGCGGCGGCACCGCGACATTGTGGCGCCAGACTATCAGCGCAGCCGCGAACACAACCGCTTCGATCAACATTGCACCGCTCAATATCATCAACGGTGCCGGTTCGACATTGACGCTGCATTTTCTCGCCGCACCGGCGGCGGGCGAACAGCAATCCGTCGCCATTTCCACCTACGATACGGGTTAAGCCATGAACCAGTCGCAGATACGTCTTTTGATCGTGCTGGCACTCGGCGGCGTTGCGGCCTATTACTTCTTCACGCGCGCGGCCCGGGCGAAAACGCTTGCTGCGCCGATTCCGCTTCCGAAAATCGCTCCGGGCATTACGGCAACGCCGGTCACGCAAAAAGTCGATTTGAACTCGCTTCGCAATCCCGTTCCTTCAGTGAGCTTCTAATGAACGTTCACGCAAAACGCTTCATATGGTACGCTATCGGCGGCGGATTGCTATACTACATTCTGTTCGAACACAAAAAATCGAACCTGCAAGGCATTGCGCCCCGGCAGATTCGCGTTACGCATTCTCTTGACGGATTGATGGCAGCGACGGATAGCGGCCCGAATCCGGTTCCAATCAAATCGGCACCGACACACCTACCCGGCGATTCGAAAGATACCGTGCCGCCGCACGGGCCGCAAATGCACGAGGCATCCCCGTTCGGAGATTTGCGAGCGCAGGATGCAGATACTTCCAAGAAAACTTATACAAAACTGCAACAGGCATTGCGCGATACCAAAGGCGATTTTTCGTCACAAATACCGATAATTCGAGCCTTGAACGAATGGAAAATCTACCACGGTCAAGGCATTCTCGCGCAAATCGCGACTTCGGATATAGCAAGAAGCGGCCGCGAACTGGCACGGCGCGGACTTGTTTCGGCACCTTCCATCGTTGATCCTACATTACACGTAATCGAATCGGACACGCGGTACGGCCGTACTTCGCTTTCGCATTTCCGTTTCGGCAAAGGAAATATGGGAACGGGATTATACAAATCGCCGAGTGGGGCCGTGATGGGATCGAAAAACCCTTACGAAAACACATTTTACGATCCACAAAGCGGCGCATACAGGGTATTGGAAGGATAAACGATGGCCGGTCTTGCCGATCTGATTATTCCGGCCTTCGCACTCGGAACGGGCGCTGTCGCCGCCAAAGCGATTTCCGCAACGGCCCCGATCATTCGAGGAGCTATCGCACCGGGCGGCGGGACGTTTACTCCCAACGCACCTTCCTCCGCGTCCACCTTCTTTCAATCGGTACTGACCATGCTCGATCCGAACGAATTGCGCACCTCGCCGAACGGCATTCAATTCATCAAAGATCGCGAAGGATTCAGTCCGCAAGCCTATTGGGATGTTTCGCAATACAGCATCGGATACGGTCACAAAATTCATGGCGGCGACGGACTTACTCCACGAAGCGTCATCACGGAAAATCAGGCAACGCAACTTCTCTATACCGATCTTGCGCAAGTCGAAAACGTCATCAAAAAACTGGTTACGGTCGCGTTATCGCAAGGTCAATTCGATGCGCTTTCGGATTTCGTCTACAATCTCGGGGCAGGAAATTTCCAGTCGTCCACGCTTCTGCAAAAACTCAACGCGGGAGATTATGCCGGCGCGGCCGAGGAATTTAAGCGATGGATTTATGCTGGGGGAAAACCGAGTGTAAATCTGATTTCGCGCCGCACGGCGGAAGCGAACATCTTCACCGGAATTGCCTGAAAAACAAGGTAGGAAAAGGGGAACCGTAATGACAGGAGCAGACGTTATGATTGCCATCGTGAATGTGACCGTACTGGTAGTTGTCGCCGCATTGCAAGGCTACAACGCCTATCAGCATTCACAATCCCGCGCCATCCTGAGTTCGGTTGCCACCGATCTTGCCAATCTGAAAGTGTACGTGCATGAGAAATTCGTCACCAAGGAACAGTACGAACAGGCAAGACTGCCTTGGCTTAAGGTGCAGAAATGAGCTTTCTAGGCCTTCCGCTTGCAGGAACCGTCGTAGGCGGTATCGCCGATCTGGTCGGCCGTGTTATCGACCGCGTAATCCCCGATCCGAAAGCCGCAGCCGACGCAAAAATCAAGCTGCTCGATATGCAGCAAAAAGGCGAACTCGCGCAACTCGCAGCCGATACGGAACTGCTCAAAGGGCAACTCGCCATCAATACAGAAGAAGCGAAAAGCACGAATATCTTTGTCGCAGGATGGCGACCGGGCATCGGATGGACATGCGCCATCGTCATGTTCTTCAATTATGTGTTTGCACCGCTTCTGACGTTCGCGCTGCATCTCGCCCACAATGATACGACTATCCCGACACTCGATTTCGTGACAATATCTCCGGTTCTTCTCGCCATGCTCGGTTACGGCGGTGCGCGAACATACGAAAAAGTCAAAGGTGTTGCATGAGCGCCGTCACCGATTTCATTGCCCAATTGCGCGGCGCCCGCGTCTCACAAAACATCGAAGCCATGCGCGGCGACGTCGATCAATTCACCGCTGCCCTAACACAACTCGAAACCGGAACCGTACCGACCGGCCCGGCGGGCGGCGATCTGAGCGGAACGTATCCCAATCCTACAGTTGCAAAATTACACGGAATTGCCATTTCCGCCGTCGCACCACTCAACGGTCAAGTGTTGACATTTCTTTCGGCCTCTAACATGTGGACTCCGGTATGAGTGCCGTCACAGATTTCATCGCTCAATTGCGCGGCGCCCGCGTCTCGCCAAATATCGAAGCCATGCGCGGCGACGTCGATCAATTCACCGCTGCCCTAACACAACTCGAAACCGGAACCGTACCGACCGGCCCGGCTGGCGGCGATCTCTCGGGAACATATCCGAATCCCACAGTTGCCGGTATCCAGACACGAGCCGTCAGCGCCAATGTACCGCTCAACAATCAAGTGCTGACTTGGGATTCGGCAGCGGCCGCGTGGGTGCCGAAAGCGGCCGCGTCCATTCCAGCGCCGACAATCGTGCAATCTGCCGGGCTTGCGGGAACAACCGGCACCGTCACCATGGGAGTTGCACCCACACAAAATAATATCCTCGTTGCCATCGTAAACGACTTTTCAACATCTCTCGTCAATGGTGCCGGTTGGACGGCAATCATGCCGGGCGAAGCCGGTTCGGTAGACGGATTCGGCTATGGATACAAAATCGCCGGTGCGGCCGAACCTGTCACACAAACACCGACAAACGACGTGCAAGCCGGTGTGGTAGCAATCTGGGAATTGTCGGGAAACTTCAATCCTGCCGCGTGGTTTGTCAGAATCCAATTAGGTGCGACCGCTGTTACCGTCACATATCAGACATTCCTCGCCAATCAGCTTGTGTTAGGTACATTCGACGCAAACGCGCTTGTAACGCCGACTTCCGTTACCGGTGTCGATGCTTCGGCAAATTTCACCGGAGGATCGCGCGGCCTAACCATGTGGAACAAAACACAAGCCGCAAAAGGAAGCGGATTTACGGCAACGGCAAATTACGCCGCCGCAAACGGTGTAGTCGCATCGGCTATTATCATCGGGCCGTAAAATCACTTCATATTGTAATTGCGATTGGATTTGCAGATTTCGATGGCGTGTTGGTACGCTTTGATCTTACCGTCAAGCCAGTATGAAATATCGGAAAATAAAAGATTTTCACGATCCGACTTCACTTGCACCAAGCAGCCTTCAAGCATTTTTATGGAAAGGTCTACCCCGTCCATCTCATTTCCCTCCGCAAGATTGAAAAAACCGTTCTTCGTACCATCCCGCCCGCCAATGAATAGCAAACGTCGAATTTTGCGGATAAGGGCAGGATGAAATCAAATGATCTTTTGCGTAAGCCAATCGCCCTACAGCAAATGCAAAATCGACAGAACGCACAACCGGCTTGGAAACCGCGTCATGCAATTCGATGGCACGGGAGATTTTGTCGATGGTCATTTGGATTATTCCTTTTTTATTTGTAAATC
>JAGWKM010000100.1 GCA_028865305.1 Patescibacteria group bacterium
ATCCTGATGGCGCTTTCGCTCGCTTCCGTCGTAATCCTGGTTTTGCCGCTTGCGCGCAAAGCGGATGCCGTGCCCGCACGCCTCGATTACGATCTCGCCGTCTACCGCGATCAGCTCCGTGATATCGGGCGCGATTGCGCCCGCGGCACGCTCGACGCGGAACAGGCAGCGGCCGCGCGCGTCGAGATCGAGCGCCGCATTCTGGCGGCGGCCGATGCCGAAAAAGAGTCGCCCGCGCCGCGCAAAGCCGGCGGCCATTGGGCCGCCATCCTGCTGATCGCGCTCCTGCTGCCGGTGGCCGCTTTCGCCGTTTACTTTTATCTCGGCGCGCCTGAATTAATAGGGTATCGCTAGGAAAACCTTTGTTTTTGCCGCTTTTGCCCGGCGCCGGGTTCATTCAGTCATAAAATTACGCGCGTTAACCATAATTAGCGATTGTTTCCCGGGATACACTTTGTTACCCCGTTCCAAGGATAGTCCAAGTGAATCGCGAGGGAGACATTAATGTCCACGATCAATTTTCAAGTCGGCGTACCGGCCGGCGCCATCACCGGAACCGTCGATGGCCAGGACTCGTATATCAGCAGCTATCTCGCGCTCCACGTCAGCGGCTACTCCCTCTCGAACAACGTCATTTTCTGCGTGCAGCCCGACGCCACCGCTGACACCAGCTCGGTTTCCAGCTACACCGTCCAGCCCGGCATCAGCGGCCTCGGATTCAGCCTCAATGAGGTCAATGCCCTCAAAGGCCTCTTCAGCAATTACATCGATAGCGGCAATACGTCCTTCGCAAACCAGGAAGTGACGATGCTTGCCGATTGGGGGATCGTCAATCCGAGCCTGACGGTCGGCGCCGACGTATCGTCCAGTGTCGTCAGTCAGGCCAATAATCTGATAACCCAGGCATTGGCCGGCGATCTCAAGATCGATTCCAGTCTCAATTTTCTTACCTTCGTAAGCACCAGCGGGAATCAAAGCTTCGTCAATATCAGCGAAGTTCCCTTGCCCGCAGGCCTGTTGCTGTTCGTATCGGCCCTTGTCCTTTTGGGTAGCCTTGCGCTGCGGAAAAAGCGGGGCGCAACCGAAGCGCATGCGCCGGAGATGCGCGCGTCGTAAAACCGTTTGTGTCACCCATTAAGCCAAAAGGCCCCGCATGGGGCCTTTTTCTTTGGCTTTCTTTGGTAGCAGCGGAGGGATTTGAACCCCCGACCAAGGGATTATGATTCCCCTGGTCACTGCGCGATTATTTTATCCATCAACTGCTCGTAACCTTTTGAACACTAAAATAAATTCGGACTGATTGCACTCTGAAAAACTGCAAAATTTTTGTGGCAAGGATTCCTTTCCACTTCTTAGGATTTCCAAAGGGTTACGCGGATTCCCTTTTTTTCCTTGCCACAAAAATAGCACAAAAATCCGACCCCCTGAGCAGAGGATTTTTTGCCACAAAAGTTTTTTGATCAGGGGATTTTCGCACACAAAAAATTGCGGCTGACGTCGCCGCATATCAGCCGAGCTGCTGCTCGACCGCGACCGCTAAGGCCTGCTCCGCCTCGACGTCTTTCCAAAGATGACCATAGGTATCCATCGTCATTTGTGTCGATGCATGCCCCATCATCACTTGCAGTTGTTTGGGCTGGATGCCACGCTCGATATGCAGGCTGGCGAAAGCGTGGCGCAAAGAGTGCGGCGTAAATTGAGGGATCACCTTCGGCTTGCCGGTTTTTGAATCCTTGGGCTGTTTGCCGGTTTTAGGGTCTATGACCGGATCGGCCAGTTCGGCCGCAATCAGCAGCGGGATCCACCAGCGGTAATATAAATTCTGGTAAGAGTCCGCCCTACCGTTTCCGTTTCCGAAAGCCAGCGCGTCGCCTTTCGTATGATCGTTAATGCCGGCGGACAGATACCATTTCTTGATCGCCATAACATCTTCGGGCGAAAGTGCAAGCGTCCGATAGGATGTGCGCGACTTTGGCGGCCCTATCTTGCAAAATTCGTCGGCGCGCTGCGACACTTTCACTTGTGGGTCGTTCCGCAAAATTTCGAGGTTCTTTTTCGGCATGCCCCGCACTTCCGAACTACGGAGGCCTCGGAAAAGCATAAGCCGTAGCATGACCGTCGATTTTCCGGTGATGTCCCATGCCTGTGCCGTATCGAGCAACTTTTTGATCGAGGCCTTCGGCGGAATTTTTAGATCATGCTCGCCTTCATAGCGCGACAGGCGTTCGATTTTTACGCCTTCACATGGGTCGTGGCCGAGCATTCCCCTAACGCGGCAAAAACTGAGCATCATTTTTGTCGTGCTGTAAACGCGCCGTGCCATGTCGTGCGATAAATTTTCTTCGAGCCTGTCGACCATTTCCTGAATGTCGCCGCGCGTGAGTTTGCTTAGAATTTTTCCGCTAAACTCCAAGGGTCGAATATGCACATCCATGTGCGTTTTATAATGGCGCACCGTGGTTCGCTCGATTTTGCCCTTTGCCAGCCTTTTATAGATATGGTCAAGCCAGTGCGTGATGCCTTCGTCGACCGTTCGGCTTTCACTTTCTGGAACGTGAATTCCGCCGAGAAGTTCCGCTTCGATTTTGATGCGTTCTTTTTCGGCCGCAGCTTTGGTGGTGAAATTTACCCGGTGGCGTTTTCCTTTGCGATCCGTATAGGCTAATTGATGACGCTCGCTAATCTTTCCACCGGCATTTACCCACCTAACTTTGCTGATAGTTGCCATAACCGACCATTACTATTCGGTTTTGCTTGCAGCAACTTGAACCGGAGCAATTAAGCCCGATTTTCGCGCCATATAGAGCAATAAAGCCTCTTTGTTCGCCACCACGCCAAGGCCTGGCTCATTCCAAATCGGAATGTCGCTTTTGCCGCGCCGTTTCTTTTCCAGAAGATTATAGATTTTCTTGCGATCGCTC
The DNA here is from genome assembly GCA_028865305.1 of Patescibacteria group bacterium. GTDB lineage: Bacteria > Patescibacteriota > Minisyncoccia > UBA6257 > 2-01-FULL-56-20 > REEB161. The sequence continues at coordinate 2,922 of JAGWKM010000100.1, forward strand.
AGTTTAAGAAACTGCGCGATGTTGTCTGCGCCGGTGATCAATTCCGGGTTTGTGATCTGTTCGACCATTGGGCTGCCTTTTCATGATGGCTATCTCGCTGACGTAGTCCGCCACCAGCGCCATTGCTGTCGCAAAGGGCGCAAGAAACGGCGCAAAATACCCAATAGTCGCATCATGAAAAGATATTGGCCTTAGACTTTACTTTCCCAAGCCGATTAACAAAATCTACCAAAATTTTACCGCACAAATCTCTATCATCAAAAAACGAATGCACAAAGCATGAGAAAGCGGCGACCATCAAAAGGTCGTTCGCTTTGGAATTGTCGGCCAAACGCTTGTTGTAAGCCTCGACGACTTCCTGCCAATGCTCGTCGGCCGCCTGAATTTTCTGTAAAAGGTTCCTGGCCTCGCGCGGCGGCAACGGATTCTTGACCGCCCTCCGGCGCGGCTTGCGTGTCTTATGCTGCGCGTTGTTGTTCGCCCCGATGGCGACTATCGGAGGAACCGGCTGATCCTGACGCAGTTGAACGGCGACGCTAGGCGACATTTTTCGCTCTCAGTCGTTGAACGCGGATGCTGGCGTAGCCATAGGCCAAAGCCTCGTAGCGAGTGATCTCCTCCATTTTGAAATTCGCCTTCAGGAGATCGTCCTTAGAATACTCACCACGCGCCATTATCTGCTCGACCATGACGTCGGCCATCGCG
>JAGWKM010000101.1 GCA_028865305.1 Patescibacteria group bacterium
ATCCCCGGCGGCCCCACAAGGCATACCGGATTCGATGGACTGGCGTACTCCAATGCCGTCTGGATTCTCATGCGACACACTCCCTACTACCAAGTTTCCCGCGCCAGCTTCAGCCCGTTCCGGTTGGCTCGCCTCAGCAAAGCATGCATGTGTTCTCCGAATCCAAGCCGGTAGCCGCGGCGGCGATCGCCCTCATAAACCGCAGTCTCTTCGGTTCTGGTCCCGTCATCCCAATCGCAATAGGCTGCTACCTGACCATTGTCGCGGTAGCGGCGCACATATATCCGAACGATTTCACACATGCGACATACTCCCTATTCGCAGGTTATTCGACACCACAGGCGCGCAAAAAACGATCGTACTGGAAATTAGCGTTCGTGCCAGCGCACGCGTGTGCAAAGGCGTGTGCGATCCTATCGGCGTCAAAAGCGCTAGTATTGTCCGCTTCCCGGCGCATTCCTTTTATCGTCGCTGCGATAAATTCAAAATGTTGCCTTGTCATGGACGGATACGTTTTCATGCGACATGCTCCCTTGCTTGCAGGCTATTCTGGCTTGATATATCTGTGCCAGAGCACTAAAGGCGCGCCGTACGGGCCTTTGCGACCGCGATCGAAATAGCCCTCCAGCATCCCATAGTCTCGTGCGGCTTGCAAGCGGTTGAAAAAACCCTTGAAGCAATTCGGCGGCAAGTCGGGCGCGGCAAGCCGCACAAGCTTCAAAGTACCTAACGGTTGCGGCCCAGTATAGGTCTCGAAAAATATCTCTACGATAGCCGCAGCCGCCTCTGCCGCACCTATTTCCGTCCAAGAACAACGCGCCAATTCGGCCGCCGTCATGGCGGAATAATCTTTCTTTTTTTCCTCAGACATTTTATTTCTTTCCTGTCCGACAGGTGGGTTTATATCCTTACTTCCTTCTACTCTATCTTTTTAAAAAGAGTAGATAGAAGGAAGTAGGGATTAAAAACCCACCTGAAAGCTAAAGTCAATACCACAAAACATGGCGCTAGAAAATAATTTGCGCGGGCCGCTCGCCGCGCTTGCCGGCCCGGCACTCGGCGATCTCGTGGCGGCAGATACACTGTTCCGCGATCGTAAGTCGGTTGTAGAGAGTATTGAGGGTCACCAGCCGCAGTTGTTCATGCGGCTTGGTCTGGACATAGCTGTGAGCCAGCGCCAGTGGCAGGGGCCTTAGCGGCCGTGTAAGGGCGTGCGAGGTGGGAAGGGGCTTAGTCATTGGTTTTTACTCCTCTTCGCGTTTTATTGTCAGAGCGTCGAGTGCCGTCAGCAAGACGGTTAATTTGTCTATCGCCTGCTCGACCTGTTTACAATACGAGGCGCACCATTCGAGGTAGCGTTGCTGTCGTTCGGTAATCTGCGTGGTTGAGTCGCGCATGTCGTCAGATAGCATCGGTTTTACTCCTTATTTGGACAGGATTTGTATGGCTTTTTCGCAGACCACATCCGCTCAAACTGGCAAGACTCGGTAACCGCTAAGACATGGGATACTTTAGCTGCAAATAGCCCCGATTGCATTCGGATCATCATGTGGTGCCGTGCGGCGTGTGAAAACCGCAAAGCGGAAGTTTTGTGTCGGCGCAATCCAAAACTCACGGCCGGGGAAGGTCTCTTGTAACGCAGCCATGCGCTTTTCAGCATTTCGCCGAAGCTTATATTCACGCCCTTTCGACTTGGTCATCGTTCATCTCCGCTGTTTTCGTGCCCCGCAGCCTTGCAATCTCTGTGCCAAGTGTCATTCCCTCAAAATCGATGGTTACCACACGTTAACCTGTGTTGTTCTGACACGAAATGAAATTTAATTACGCCCATAATGAAACAATTGTGCCAATATGAAATACAAAATCAAAAGTGTAATTAAATATCATTAAGAGATTTGCACCCTCCTTGGTTTTCAGTAGTGTGCAAGGATCATGCCAAGCCTTCATAAGCAGTTGATTTCCTTGAAAGACCGGGGTAGGGTGCCGGCACCCCCAAGAAATCGTGCGCGCGGTGAAAAAGCTATAGCCCAAAATTTTTCGCGGAGAATTGTTAAATCAGTTGAAATTATATTTCATTATATCCGGAGGAATTTCATACCAGAATAGACCCATTTGAGGAGAGTATTCGGACTATTCTCCGCACAGAAACACGGACTTATTTTAACTATATGGCATTGACGGATTCTTTCGAACATGATAGGGCATAAACTCTGAACAAAAAAGATTGAACATTGAATGAAAAAGATAGAATTCAGAACTCCGAACCCCATGATTCCTGTCCCCCCGGACGAAGATTGCGGAGAGGCGATGAAGACGTGCAATCCGCGGGAGCGGGCTTTCGTCGTCCACTATGTCATGACAGGCGGGCGCAACCAGACCGAGAGCGCCTTGCAGGCTGGATATTGTTCTCCAGACAAGAACAATGCGGCCGCGGTGACGGCGATGCGGCTCTTGCGCCGGCCGAGGATATTGGCCGCACTTCGGGAAGAAGCCGAGAAGGCCATGAAGACTTGCGTCATTCTGGCAACGGAGGTTCTGAGGGAGATTGCCTTGGATGCCAGCCACAAGGATCGATTCAAAGCAGCGGTGGAGCTTCTGAATCGCAGCGGGCTTTTGGTGGAAACCCAGCATCGCGTGACGGTCCAGGACGATCGCCGCAGCGTGGAAGAGATTCGAGCCGAGATCGTGGAGGTCTTCAAGAGGGTTTTTGCTGACCGGCCGGTTCCGCCAGAACTGGCGGAACCGATAGACGTCGAATTCGTTTCTATACCGGATTCGTCCCGGGAGGGAATAAACGGTATAAAAAATATACAAGCGGTCGAAAATATACCCGAGAAGGAAGATTGGGATGAAGGTCTCGATTGAAGGGGGATATGTACGCTTGCGACCAGAAACAAGTATCTATGGTACGGGTCATGAAGACCTTTTGCCACAGGAAGTCGAGAGATTGATATTGGAACTTCGGCGGGCTGCGAATACAATTTACGCTGCTAGAAACAAATCGAGGCCGTTTTACACGCCATGAGCGCCCCTAAGGATCGCAGTCAGCTTATCGAGATCGAAAAAGCATTGAAAGTCCTCGATACCAAGATGCGGACCGAGAAACTTTCGTTTTATGAGCCCTATAAAAAACAACAGGAATTTCACGACCTTGGGTTGACGAAAGCCGAGCGGTTGCTGATGGCTGGAAATCAGCTTGGTAAAACACTTTCTGGAGCGGCCGAGATGGCGATGCATCTCACTGGCCGGTATGCGGCCGATTGGATGGGGCGCCGGTTCGATAAACCGATACGGGCCTGGGCAGCCGCTCCTACTGGAATTGTCGTAAGAGACAGCGCTCAGAAGCGTCTGCTGGGAGAAATAGGAATCGGTTACGGAACCGGATGGATTCCGAAGGATTGTCTGAGTCCTGACAAGATGTATTTGGCCCGGGGGGTTTCCAATCTTTATGACGTCGTGCTGGTCAAGCATTTTACGGCAAAAAACCGACATGACGGTTGGAGCCAGTTGACCTTCAAGACTTACGAGATGGGGCGGGAGAAATGGCAGGGAGAAACTTTGGACGTCATCTGGCTGGAT
>JAGWKM010000102.1 GCA_028865305.1 Patescibacteria group bacterium
GACCTCGGCCGGACACCGCCCGCGAATGCCTACCTCAGGCAAGAGGATCTGGGAAAGCCTGAACCGCAATTTCCGCTCGCCATATACTTTTGCCGTTCGTGCACGCTCGTGCAGCTCCTTGACGTCGTTGATCCGGACATTCTTTTCAAGGGTTACCATTTTTTGACCGGAGCGAGCACGCCGTCCGTCGAGCACTTCGAGCAGTACGCCAAGGAAGCAGTGAAGCCGTTCCTGGACTCGAAGGATGACCTCGTCATCGACATCGGCGGCAACGACGGCGTTCTCCTCGGCTACCTCAAGGATGACGCGCGTGTCCTCAATGTCGACCCGGCCGATAATCTTGCGAAGTTTTCGGAAGAGAAAGGCGTGCCGTTCTACCCGGCATTCTTCAGTTCCGCGGTCGCCGCGGAACTTGTCGAGAAATACGGCCAGGCGAAAGTGGTAACCGCGAACAACGTATTCGCGCATGTTGACCCATTGCGCGACGTCTTTAAAGGCGTGGCGGAGCTTATCGGCGAAGACGGCGTTTTTATTTTCGAGGTGCACTGGGTCAAGCACCTGGTCGAGACGGGATGCTTCGATCAGATCTACCACGAGCACCTCTGTTTCCACTCCCTGCATGCGTTGAAGCGGCTCGTCGAGCTTTCCGGGATGCAGGTCTTCGATGTCGACATCGTCCCCATGCAAGGGCAGTCGCTCAGGGTTTTTGCGGCAAAGCATCGCCCGGCAACGCAAAACGTTGCCCGCGTGCTCGCGGAGGAAGAAGCCGCAGGCCTTACCACGGAAGATGCCTACCACGCATTTGCCGCCACCGTCGAAAAAAACAAAAAGACCTTGCTCGAATTGTTGCGTTCGCTCAAGGCGGAAGGGAAGCGCATCGTCGGCTACGGTGCGCCGGCGAAAAGCACCACGCTCCTCCATTATTACGGCCTCGGCACGGAAACGCTCGAGTATCTGACCGACACGACGCCTTTGAAGCAGGGACTCTATAGTCCCGGGAAGCATATTCCCATCGTTCCGCCCGAGCGGCTCCTCGAGGACACGCCTGATTACATCCTTCTCCTCGCCTGGAATTTCAAGGACGCCATCCTCAAGAAAGAACAGCCGCTTCGCGACAAAGGGGTGAAATTCATCATAACGATACCCGCGATCGAGGTGGTGTGAGCATGCGTGTTCATTTTTTTACTAAAGGAGACGAAACAGCGGGCTCCTCAAGGCTCCGGGCTTTTTTTGTTGCCGATTACCTCAAGCGTTTAGGCATGGACACGGTGGTGCACAACCCCTCTACGATGCTGGCTTCAACGACGCGCTGGCCGAAAAAATTCACGCTGCTGGTTCAATATGCGCGTATTTTGCGGTCCATCAAGAAGGGCGACGTGATATTCCTTCAGCGGACGATCTACAACAAATACTTTCTTGTCCTCATCGTCCTCTATCGGCTCACGTTCCGGCGCAAAATGGTGTTCGATTTCGATGACGCCGTGTACCTGCACTCGCCCTTCCGCACGAAACTGCTCTGCCGCCTTTCCGACGCGGTCATCGTCGCGTACTACACATCGCAGGAATGGGCGCGCGCCTATAATGCGAACGTGCACATGATACCGACCTCGATACCTTTCGAGACGTATGCTAAAGAGCGGAAAGAACTCCGCGCGGCGCCTGACGAGTGGCTCATCGGCTGGGTGGGGAACGGCGTGGATCAGCTGGTGAATTTGAAACTTCTTGCTCCCGCTTTTGCCAAGTTGCTCAAACAAGGCCGCCGCTTTAAGTTCAGGATTATCGGCGCTTTGGGCTACCGGCCGCTCTATGATTTCTTCACCGAGCTTCTTGGCGATCGCGCGGAGTTCATCGATGCGCTCGATTGGACGAAGCCGGAAGCGGTCATACAAGAAATACGGAAATTCGATATTTCCGTCGTGCCGCTCGTTTTGGATGAATGGAATCGGGGGAAATACAGCCTCAAAGCGCTCGAAACCATGTCGCTCGGCATCCCCACCGTCATCATGGGCACCGAAGGCGCGCGGCAGGTCATTCAAGACGGGCAGAACGGATTTCTGGCGACGGAGCCTGAAGAATGGGCGAGTGCGCTTTCGCGCATCATGGACATGGACGCGGCAGCCTATGCGGCGATGGGCGACAAAGCGCGCGCGACCGTCAAAGAAGGATACTCGCTTGAATCGAACGTACCGAAAATACGGGACATCATAGTGAATTTATGAAACCGCTTATTTCGGTTGTTATTCCGAATTGGAATGGAAGGAAGTTTTTGGAAATATGTTTGAGGTCTCTCAAAAAACAGAGTCTCCAAAATTTTGAAGTCCTACTTGTCGACAATGGGTCAACGGATGATTCGGTTCCGTTCATTTTACAATTTTATCCCGAATATTCCGTCATTCGAGAGCCCAGAAATGCGGGGTGGGGAGCCGCTTCTAACAGGGGAATCGCAGCATCAAAGGGGGAGTATGTTCTGCTGCTCAATAACGACCTCGAATTGCACCCAGACTTTATGAAATCTATCTCTAGAGAGATTGAAGCACTCCAAGAATACAGCATGTTTGCAACCAGGATTCTGGCGTTTGATGATCGAAACCTGATCGATTCTCTCGGAGAAGAAGTGCGGCATGACTGGACGGTTACGAAGCGTCGACATCACTTACAGGACACACCAGAAGCGCATGCCGCCACGGAAGTTTTTGCCCCCTCGGCGACAGCAGGTTTATATCGAAGAAGTCTCTTTGAAGATGTCGGTTTTTTTGACGAAGATTTTTTCATTGGTTACGACGACCCAGATTTGCATTTCCGATCCCGTTTGCAAGGTCATAGGTGTGTTCTTGTTCCTTCCGCAATTGCATATCATATTGGTCACGGAACCGCCGATTTTCAGAGCGATACTATGCGATATTTAATGACTCGTAATTATTTTTACTATCTAATAAAGAATGTCCCGACATTCTTTTTATTTCAACAGTTTTTTGAAATCATATTCTTTCATCTCGTGTGGTTTGCAAAAGATCTATTCAAGATAGTAATTTGTCATCAACACCGCCACAACGCGAACATACGAGTGCGTGCCAGAGTCGATGCGTTAAAATCTATTAAGGGTCTACTCAAAAAACGAGCACAAATACAAAAAAAACGACGTATCAGTCTCTCATACCTGTCCTCATTTCGGACGGGTTAGAGTCTTTGACGGCATGTACGATAAGTACATCTGACATCTTTATTTTTTTCAAAAAAGCATTGACCGGCCGAAGAAGTTCAATAGCGATCACGTTCCTGCTTCTCGGTATTTTCCCTTGAAAGAGGTAGCTGAAGTGGTTGATGATGTCCTTTGTGTCGCCGTCATATTTGACGAACCGTACCTTAAAGCCATTTTTTTCAAGTATTCTGACAAGTGTTTCTTTATTAAATAGAAATAAATGACGAGGCGCGTCGAGATGAAACCATTTTGATTTAAATAGTTTGGCCGGTATCGAACCCCAATTAG
>JAGWKM010000025.1 GCA_028865305.1 Patescibacteria group bacterium
CGGTCGCCGAAGCGCTGCGACGGCATCGCGGCCTTCATATCTCACAGAAGAAAATACTCGTTTCGATCATCCTCTCCCATTTGACGAGAGAAAAACCGAAATGAACATTCTCCTGAAAAAAACACACCGATTTTTCCTTAACTCGAAAATAGCTGATGTCCGAAGATCCGGCGCACCCATGGTTATTTTCGGCTGAATACGGCGATTTCGCCCTTGGAATAGCCCGCTATTCCTTCAGCCGAAATCGCCGTTTTCATCTCGAAAATTCCTCATGGGTGCGCTCGGCCTATTTTGAGATGGGTTCTAATCAAAGAGATCGCCGAGGCGAACCAATTGGTTCGCCTCTTTTTTATTCTCATCAAGCCACGGCCGGATTAAAAACGAATCAGGATAAATACCCTGTCCGCTTCAGCCACGTTTCATTTTCCCATTCCCATAAACGCTTCGCGCCGAGGAACGCCTGAAAATCATTTTGCCAGTAAGGGAATTCCTGGAGCTCGATTTCTCCCCGGAGCGGGGACCAGTCGTGCCCGCAGGACTTCGCGAGGCGGTTTTTCCAGTTCAATTTTATCTTGTCGTTGCCGCCTTTGATGCGCCGGCGCGAACCGCAGCGGTCGCAGGTTTGGATCTGGTCAATGCGCAGGATCCAGCGCGTCTGCAGGGTAGGGAAGTCATTTTTCAACGCGTCGACGTATGCCGAAGTTTGCAGGCAATAATCGCGGTAGATTGAAGCGGAGGTCTTGATATCGAGCACGCCGAGTTTGCCGCCGATCAAAGCTATCGCATCAACCGTGCCCGCGTAGCGATGGTCGTAGTTTACGATGCGGCGTTCGACAAGTTCGGGAGTCACTTGAATATTATTTTTTTCGAAAAATTGCAAAAATGAATTGACGGCAGGGGAGATCTCGGCGGGAATTTCGGGATTCTTGCCGAGGAGGATGCCTTCTACGGTTTCATGGATCATGGTGCCCTCCTTGGCGGATTGCTCGGTGGCATCCTGGGCGGCCTTGAAGCTTTTGGCCTGGCCGTAATAATAGTAAAGCGCAGGTTTTGATTTGATGGTTACGATTTTTGTAACCCGCGGATACCAAACATCATCTATGGTGTATCCGCACTGTTCCTTAAATTCGTTGAGGTCCTTGTAGTCGCCGAACATAAGGGGATTATAGCATGAACTGGCTATCCGGTTCTGTATTTTGAAACCGCTGTCGTCCCCGCGAAAATCATGGTCGAAAACTCCTCGGTTTAGGCGAACAATTTTGGGCACCCCCGCGACAAGCACGGGCCCTAAAATTTTTTACGCCAAACCTTCGGAATTTTCTTCCTGATTTTCAGCGCGTCCGCCAGATGGTTTCAAAATGCAGAACCGGAAGGGCCCGAATATACTTTCATTCCAGCTACGATTTGGGATCAAAAATCAATTTGGTCGAAATCCATTTGTTCTTTCGGAATGCCCTTTGAAATTCCATAATCAACAACTTCCCTTATTTTCTCCTTATCATCACGTTTGAAGCGAAAAATTTTCCCGCCTTCGCCGTCATCAGCCCCAAATACGACAATCAAATCATTTTTATCGTTTTCCTTATAGCCATCCATATACCACGGCACATTCGGATCATCATAATGCTTCACCATTTGTTTCTGCATTTCTTTGACCTGATCTAATGTAGCCGAAACCTCATCAATACTCATCCAAGCATCCCCTTCCAATTTTTCTATGGTTCGGGCTCCTAATTCATCCAGAATAAAGGGATTAACGAACGCTCCTCTTATAACACGCATTTTATATTTAATTTCAGGCATAAAATTATTGTAGCATTTTGGATATCCGGTTCGGTTGGGGAATGATTTTGGGGAAGTTAGCCGTACGAAAGTAAAACGAACATTGCTTTTGGGGAAACCCGGAGGCGCAATCGGCTTGGTCCGGCCGTTTTTAATACGGCCGGCGATTGCGCTGAGGATTACGGCGAGCGGCCGCTGGAAGCCGCTCGACCGGACCCCAAAAGCAATGTTCGTTTTACTTTCGTACGCTATAAGTTCTCCAAAAAGGGGATTGGGTCCTTATCCTTTCCCGTCGGCTCGGGGCCGCAACCGTCTCTCGGGGTCATCGAGAAGCCGTTTAAATCGAAAATCGAGAAATGCAGATGCGTTCCGGTCTCGAGTCCGGTGGCGCCGACCGTTCCCAAGCGGACTCCTTTTGCGACAGATTGGCCGACATTCACGTCCATGGTTCCGAGATGTGCATACCATTGCACGACTTTGTGCACATTATCTTCTACGGCAACATATTTTCCAAAGCCGCGATGATAACAATAATCGTCTTGATTGCCGACAGCGAAAACAGTGCCGGTCGAGGCGGCATAGATCGGCGCGCCGTAAACAGCGGCGATATCTACGCCGTCATGCCAACCGTTCGGATACATATAGGAATAAGGCGTCCGGCCATAACCTTGCGTAATAACGATCTTCTTGGCGGCATCACCAGGGTTAAATAGGCCAATATCGTTCGAATTCAGCCCAAAATCGCCCGCTTCGCTCGCCAAAGCGAGGCCAGGCGGGGAGAGGTGGCCTCTGTGCGATCCAAAGAGGTTTTGGAGCGAAATGAGGGCAAAATTAAAGCCGACTACGACGGCAAAGAATAGAAATATATAGCCGAGTGCCTTATTCATTTGATTTATTCAGTATTTACCGGCAACAATGAATTTCCAATTATGCCATAGAAATTCAAAAGGGGAAGACGGGTGTGCAGTATATAATCTGTCGCACAACGCACATTTTCCGACATGATATTATTAATTTTACTCTAATTCCATTCTTTCACTAAAATCAGATAAAAATGCCGCAAGATATTCGCGGCATAAGGTCTGGCACTCAGCATCCATTAAGGAAGTGGACGTCGGAGTTTCTGGTTGAATTTTCTTTCGACCCACTCATTGCACTCAGGGCACGATTCCCTGTGTTCAATGAGCCGCCTAACCTCATCAAGCGTGGTCTTTCTCGGAAAGCCGGGTGCTTTCAGGGTCTGTATTGTTGTATAACAGTGTTTGCGGAATTGCCTGCAAGTCATACTCCCCCTTCAAGAAGCCGGAAACATTATAGCACAAAAATGAATAATTTCAATGTTCAACGGCCGAAGATTCCAACCAGAAAATGAAAAATTGCTCGGAAGCATTGGATGATCAGGGCAAAAAATCTTACGGCAACATCCGCAACCGCCGCCGGATGGAATTTAAGGAGGCCGTAGCACCAGGTATCGAACCGGTTCCAAAGGCCTTGCGCGCCATTTGCAACAACCTGCGGCGCAGTGGTGCTAGGCGTCAACTGGTCAATCGGCGTATTTGCGGCCGACTGCAAACTTTGTGAAAAATCTTGGAACGGCGAAGAGAGATTGTTCAAAACCTGGTTCCAGTCCAGATTGATGGTCGGCACGGAGAGCGGCTGCAGCGGTCGGGCGGCGGGCTCCTGAGGCAATGCGTATGCGCAAGCTAGAGATGCGCCAAAAATATACAGTATTGCAAAAATCGAGCAGGTTTTGATGCGCATGGTTGGGGAAATATCTAATTAATAATATCTAATTAATAATGACTAATTAATAACGAACGCCTAATGCCGAATGTCCGTTGGAAATTTAACCTTTGACATTCGTTATTAATTAGATATTAGATATTATCGGGGCAATGTCTAATTAATAATATCTAATTAATAACGAACGTTTAATACCGAATGTCCATCAGACATTTTCCATTGGACATTCGTTATTAATTATTAATTAGATATTAGAAATTTTATCCATCGCCATCCGCAACCGCCGCAATGACTCTTCTTTTCCGAGCACCATCATAATTTCGAGCGGATCGGGCGATGACTGCTGTCCGGAAAGCGCAACGCGCAACGGCCAAAGCACTTCACCTCGGTTCAGGCGGCCATTTACGATTTCCTGCACGGCGGACGTTATAACCCCGCGGTTTTCGAAATTTTCCGGCGAAATCGATTTTAATTTCTCATGCAACGTTTTCAAAACGGCCGCGGTATCGTTTGCATTGCCATCCTTCCAAACGAGCATGGCTGGCGCATAATCCGGCAGGTCGAAAAAGAATTTGCCGAGATCAATGAAATCGCGCAGCGTACTCGCCCGTCCGCGATTGATTGGGATTATTTTTTTAAGCAACGTTTTATTCGTTCTATTCTCCATTCTCCATGCTCCATTCTCCATCAGAGCGTTTAAAATCTCCTCATCGCCCATCTTCTTCAAATATTCCCGGTTCAGCCAGTCCAATTTATCCTGGTTGAACACCGCGCCCGCTTTTTGCACGCGGTTGATATCGAAGAGCTCGATCAATTCGTCGCGCGACAGCACTTCCCTATCATCTTTCGGATGCCAGCCGAGGAGTGCCAGGAAATTCACCATCGCGTCTGAAAGATATCCAGCATTGCGATATTCCTCGAGCGCCACTTTATTTTTCCGCTTGCTCATTTTACTGCGATCCGCATTCAAAATAAGCGGGAGATGACCGTATATAGGTTGTGGAAATCCAAGCGCCTGCTGGAACAAAATTTGCTTCGGCGTGTTTGAAATGTGGTCTTCGCCGCGGATGACATGAGTAATACCCATTAAGTGATCATCGATGACGACGGCGAGATTATAAAGCACGCTGCCGTCAGAACGCGTAATGATCATGTCGCCCAAAAGCGAAGCATCGAATTCCACTTTGCCGCGGATAAGATCGTGGAATGAAATTTTATTTTCAGGCGTCTTGAATCGGACCACGCGTGACTGCCAGTTTGCCGGCGGTTCCGCAAGATTTCTGCAGTGGCCGGTGTATTTCGGCGGCAAACCGCTTGCAGCCATCGCCTGCTGCTGGGCCTCGATATCTTCTTTGGTGCAATAACAATAATAGGCCTTCCCTTCCGCCAAAAGCTGTTCGACGTATTTCTTATAGATTTCCTGTCGTTCGCTTTGGCGATAAGGAGAAAACTGCCCTTTCGAAACCAATTTGCCATCGACATAATCCGGGCCTTCGTCCCAATCCAAGCCGAGCCAATGGAGCGCTTCGATAAGCTGGATTTCATATTCCGTTTTTGACCGTTCTGCATCGGTATCTTCGATCCGCAGCATAAACATCCCGCCGTGGTGGCGCGCAAAAAGCCAATTAAACAATGTTGCCCTAGCCGTTCCGATATGTAAAAACCCCGTCGGGCTCGGCGCCATGCGGACGCGGATTTCCTTGTTCCTTGTTCCTTCTTGCTTGTTGCTCACCCCAAAATCCTAGCATTTTCAAGCTGTTTCGGGTACTTGACATATATATTATATAATGTTAGTATTGTTTCGGTTTGATGCGGAGCCCGCAATGTCCGCATCCTGGCGTCGAAGAAATCGAACCAGTTTTATACAAGGAGAAAACTGTGAATACGAGTGTTGCGATTCTGATTCTGGCGGGAGCCATTTTGGCTCTGTCGCTCGTCATGTGCCTCGCCCTGCGGCAACGGGCAAGCATTCGCGCTCGAGTAGAACGCGAACGGCGCGAACGGGATGAAAAAGAACAGCTTCGGAAGCTTAAAGCCGAGCAAAAACTAAAGGGCGAATGGCTCTTAGAAGCTTTGATCGAAGCCGCCGGTGAAAATCATCTGGTCAATGTCCATGCTGATGGACTAGTTTCGACCAACATCGGAATCATCGAAATCGAATCCCTGGCGGAAAACGGCAAGCTGGGATTCACAATCGTGGCGAGTATCCCCGATCCGAGTTGTGCCACGATGGGCGGCCTGCGGAAAGCGGGGTATAACCTGTTTCAGGTCAATATAAACCTGGAAAAAGCCGGCTGCGAAATCCATGTGGCGAAGGGTCCATACGGACCAGAGTGTGATTACTCGATCGATGATTTTAATTTCGTGAAAAGCGAGCTGTGGAAATTCGTCCACAGCTTCCGGATGTTCGTCCGGACCGATGCGGCAAGCGATGCCGTATTTACGCCTCCGTCGAAGTATTTGTAATTTCAAGGGCCGCTCTCCGGAGCGGCCCGTTCCATTTAATTTAATGGATTAAAAAATCCTTAAATACTTTTCGTCGCTAGTGAGTCGCCATTTCTATTATCCCCTGCACAATCTTTTCTGCCGCATCGGGCACATAAAATTTCTTCGCCTCAGCGGACATTTTTTTTCTGGATTCCTCATTCCCTAAGATCAATTTCAATTGCGACAGAAAAATGCCGGGCAGCAGGTTCCCCTGTTCAATGATGACTGCCGCGCCGGTTTTGGCGTATTCATAAGCATTCGCGCTTTGGTGGCCGTTGCCGCCGGCGTCATGCGGAACCAGCATGGCGGGCGCACCGAACGCCGAAAGTTCGGCAAGGCTGCCGCTGCCGGAACGTGAAATGACGAGGTCGGCGGCCGTAAGGGCGAGGGCGTAGTTTTGGTCGTCGAGATACGCGATGGCTTGGTAGCGGTTTTTATACGATGCATCGATCAGCGCCGCGCGCGACAATGTTTCGACCTCTTGGAAGTTCGCCGTCCCGGTCTGGTGGAACACCTGCGCCAAAGCGATCACGCCGGGCAGGTTTTCGAGAACGAAGGTATTGAGTGATTGCGCTCCCTGCGAGCCGCCCAGGATTACAAGGAGCGGACTCCCCTCTTCGAAGCCGAGGGTGTCACGGGCATCTTCCTTTGCGGTATTTACGGCAAACAATTCCTTTCGGACGGGCGTACCGGTCCGCGACGTGATGCTAGGATTGAAATATTTTTGCGCCGAAGCAAAGCTCACGAATATTTTTCTGGCGAAGTAAGCCGAAAGCAGATTGGTAAGCCCCGGTTTCGCGTCCGATTCGTGGATGGCGACCGGAATGCGGTAAAACCAGGCGGCGATGACGACCGGCAACGCTCCGGTGCCGCCTTTCGAAAAGACCACGTCCGGCATGATGACGTAGAGTTTCGCGAGCGCCTGGAAGAAGCCGATGATCAGCTTGGGAACATCGAGGACATTGAGTAATGAAAAATAGCGCCGATATTTGCCGCCAAGGATCGTTTCCATGCGGATGCCGCGCCCGGCGAGCGCTCCGGCAAAAGGATCTTTCGGGCCGATATAAGTCAAGGCAAGGTCAAACTGCAATTCAGCGGCTTTGGCCTGGAGCTGTTCGGCGACGGCAAGCAGCGGATAGACGTGTCCTCCGCTGCCGCCGCCCGTAAGGATGACGCGAAATGTCGTATCTTTCATTGATTGTAGTTTAGCATGTTTTCTCGGGATGAATGAGGCAATGACGAGATGACCAATGACGCAACGACCGACTACTTTCCAGCATACTCATTGCGTCATTTCATCATTGCGTCACTGCGTCATTTTAAGTCCTATACTTCGACACGTTCGCCGCTATCCCGCTCATCGTCAGGAAAACCGCCAATGCCGTGCCGCCGTAACTTACGAACGGCAGCGGCACGCCGGTAAGCGGAATAATGCCGGAAATCGAGGCCATGTTGACGAATGCCTGGAAGGCAATGACGGTGCCGAAGCCGATCAGCAATAATTTCCCGAACCGGTCGCCGGTTTGTTTTGCGATCCAGAACAATCGGAACGTGAACATGCAAAAGAGCGCGATCAAAGCACAGGTGCCCACGAATCCGAGTTCTTCGCCGACTATGGCAAAAATGGAGTCATCAATGACCGCCGGCAAATATCCCGTCTTCGTCGCCGATTGCCCATAGCCGACGCCCAGGAGCCCACCGGAGCCGATGGCGATCTGCGCCTGGTTTACCTGGTAATTCTGTCCCTGCTGGTTTGCGCTTTGGTGCAGGAATCCGGTGATGCGGGCCATGCGATACGGCGTGATGAAAATGAGAAGCGCAACCGCAACGAGGCCGATTCCCATCATGCCGATGATATATTTGAACGGGGCGCCGCTCACGAAGTAAACCACGAGGCCGGAACCGAGCAGGATGGCAACCGTGCTCGTGGCCGGCTGGAGTACGAGCAGGAGACCTATGATGCCGGAGACGAGAGCGAAAGGCAAAAGCCCGCCCTGAAGATCTTGGTCGCGTTTCAGTTTGGTGTTTGAAAGCCAGGCCGCGAGATAAATGATATAGACCAATTTGACGAGCTCGGCCGGCTGGAAGCTCAAAGGGCCGAGCCGGAGCCAGCGGTCAGTGCTGTTGATTTCCGCGCCGAAGCGCGTGAAAACAAGCGCAAGCGTGGCGATCGAAACGAGAAGCATCGGGAAAGCGACTTTTTTCCAAAATGAAAACGGTACGAAATAGCCGACGACGAAGCCGAGGATGCCGAGCGAGAGGCCGAATTCGATCTGGTGCTTCAGGTAATAATAACTGTCATTGAACTGGGTTTTGCCGAGATTCGAGGAGGCGGATGCGAGCATGGCCAAACCGAAGACCGTGAGAATGAAAACGACGGCAAGAAAAAGATAATCGGGAGAGGAGGATTTGAGGCGAAGTTTTGCCATGGCTTTCGCACCGGGGCGGCGCAGGTGCTTTTGGAACCTGCCTCAGCCGCGCGCAAATCAAAGAAAATAATTTCCCAATCTGCGCTGAAAAATTTTGGGCGCCCCCGCGGCAAACACGGCCCCTTGAATTTTTCCAGCGCGATTTTCAGAATTTTTTCCCTGCTTTACAGCGCGTCTTGCGGATGGCTCCAAAAGCACCTGCGCCGCTCCGGTAACATATTGATTAAATTGTACCGCATCGGCCCGCGCCCCGCATTGTTTTCGCGGTCCCCACCGGAATACTTGTTAAGAGAGCGGTCTTCCGGGCAAAAGCGTTTTTAGCTTTTCCGGCAGGATGGTATATGCCCGCACGAAGGAATCATCGACATGGGCATATAAAATGCCGCTTCCCCTTTCCTGCTCTACGAATTGGCTTGCGAATGTAATGGTTCGGGCCTGGCTGTCAATGATGAATGGTTCGGGCGAAACCCAATCGATTTTACCGTTTTCGTAGTCATAAACGAACAGCCCGACGGAGAACACGCCGTATCTTATTTTGCCATCCACCCTTTGGTTCGCTTCGCGGCCATTCATAAAACCAAGCAGCTTTCCATCGCCGACATCAATGAAGTTTTTGGGAAGCAATGGCCCCGGTGAAGCGTGGCCGCCGATCCAGGGAATGTGTTCCTTGCCCGGGTGGAAAACCGTCTCGCCGAATTGCCATGGCTTGCTCATGTCTTCCGCAATCGCCACGCGCACCGTCGAATACCAGGTGTCATCAATGATTTCGCTCGACTCGACGAGGTTCAATCTGGTTCCCTGTTTATTTACGGGTGCGATGGAGAGTTCTTTGGCATTGTTATCATGCTTTTCGTCTCCCGTGAGTACCGGCGTCGTCATTACCAAGGAATCCAAATTCTCGCCGATCGCATGGCCGAGATTAATGGAATAATGTTTTCGGTCTTTCATCCGGAACGGCATCGTGAAATAAAGGTGCATCAATCCGGTTTTTTCATCAATCCAAATATCCGGATCTTCGAGTCCCAGGAAGTCAGCGTCTTCTCCGGCAATGTCACGGACTATCTTTTCCTGATTTTTGATTTTTAATTCATTGCCGATGGAAAAATGCTCCAAGCTGTCGCCTTTCACTTTATACAAAACGCTCCGGTCAATAAAACCGGAAACTGCAACATCGCCTTCGCGGCTCCGGATGCAGCGGATCACGCCCTCGCGATAATGCGAACGCGGATCAAGCGAAATCGCCATCACATGCTCGAACTTCCCGCCGGTTTCAATCACTTTTCCCGGATGTTCGAAATAATTTTTAGAGTTTCCCATGTCAGGCAATCTTTCCAAGTTCATAAGATAATTTTTAACATGATTCCGATGTTTGCGTCAGGCGGATATATGCCGCAACGCTTTTCCGGGATATTGGTTCAGGAATTCCCCTTCGCGAACTGCCACCCGCCCATTCACTACCGTGAATTTAACCTCGCCGCCCCGGAAGCAAGCCAGATCCGCGAAATTCCCTTCCTTGATTTCGCCGCGCCCCGCCAGGTTGAATTCCCTTGCCGGCTGGATCGTAATTTTCCTGACGGCATCTTCAAGCGGCATCAAGCCGTGTTCCGCAAGCGACAAAAACATCGAAAACGTAGAGGTTGTCCGCTCCGTCTTGTACATTTTCTGGAAATTCAGATGCGGCGCATCGCTGAAGCTCGGCGCGTTCGAGGCGACGAAACTGTGCCGGCTCGCGAGCGCTTTGCGGATAAGGTCCTCATCGAGCACTTTGTAGAGCATCGTTCCGCGGAGGCCGGTTGCCACCATGAGCCGGAACAGGGCATCCCGGGAATCCTTCGTGCCGTAAATGTTTTTGACATCTTCAAGCGTTTTTCCGACCAAAAAATCGTTGCCCGGCGCCTGCGCCACGGTGCAATGCGCCGCGTCGAGCGCGGCCATTTCCTTTTTGACGCGCGTGAGGAACCAGGGATCTTTCACGTTCGCAAGCATTATTTCGCGGCCGCCGGTCTGCGCCCATTCGGGCAGGAAAGTATAGATCGGCAGCAGCATCGTATCGAACGGATAGATATCGAACCGGAGGTCGATTGACGGCGGCAGGGCGTCGATGGCGCTCAATGCCTTTTCATATTCCGCGCCGGCCTCCTTCACTGGAATGAAATGATTTACGACCGTCTTCATACCGACCTCCTTCGTGAGCTTCAGCGTCTCATCGATCGAACCGCCTACGCCGACTCCCGAATGGCGCAGATGGGTCGCGTAGATTCCGCCGGATTCCTTCACGATCTCGGCAAGTTTTTTGAGTTCGCTGTACGGCGTCACGCGGTCATGAACATAGCCGAGTCCCGTCGAAAGGCCGAAACCGCCTTCCTGCAGGGCCTTGCGCAGCGTTTCCGCAAAAACTCCGAGCTCGTTTTTCGTAAGGTCGCGCAGGGCGTCGCCCACGAGCGCGCGGCGGATGGTGGCGTGCCCGATAAGCGTTCCGAAATTTACGGCAAGCCGCCGCCGGTCAACGGCTTCTAAAAATTCCGCAACCGAATGCCAGTTGACGTTGATCTTGTCCGGCGAACCGCCCCACTTTTGGAGAGATTCCAGGTTGCCGTAGAGAAGCGGCGCGAGCGAGGAACCGCAGCTGCCGCCGAGAATAGTCGTGACGCCTTGCTTTAAAAAATCCTCCTGGCTCGGATAATCGAACAAGGTGAGGTAATGGTCCGATGCGGCATTCACGTCAATGAAGCCGGGCGAGAGATAAGCGCCTTGGCCATCGAGCACGTCGTCCGCTTTTTTGTTCGCCAAGGGGCCGATTGCGGAAATTTTATCGTGCATCACGAAAACATCCGTGAGGCCGGGAAAGTTCTGCGCAGCACCAAGTAATTTGACATTTTTAATCAACAAAGTCATTGCATTAATTATAGCATTGTGTCGTATGAAAATTTCTGATGTCTCATCAATAATCAATAACGAATTTCCAATGAGAACTGCCCGATGGATATTCGGGCATTAAAACATTCGTTATTCATTAGACATTATTAATTGGAAATTTTATACTGATCCCATGCCTGAGGAGATTCAGAAATCGCTCCGACGGGTGAAAATCGCTCTCTGGATTCTCGCGGCCGTTGCGGTATTCCTTGCCATTTTTCTCTATGTCAAAACGGCGCCGCCGCCGAACGGGACCTACGACGCGCTTGCGAAATGCATCGCTTCGACGACGGCCAAGTTTTACGGCGCCTTCTGGTGCCCGCATTGCGCGGACCAGAAGCGGGAGTTCGGTGATGCGGCAAAATACCTGCCGTACGTCGAATGTTCTCTCCCTGACGCATCCGGCGAAACCGCGATGTGCAAAGCAATCGGCATAGGACACTATCCGACGTGGATCTTCCCGAACGGTTCGCGCGTTGAAGGAGTAATCCCGCCGGCGGAGCTCGCAAACAAAACGGGATGTCTGCTACAATAATGACGAAATGACCAGTGGCGCAACAAATGACTGAATGACCAGTGGATTCATTGCGTCGCCACGTCATTGCGTCATCCATCACCATGACTCCATTTGTCCAATCCGTAACCAACTTCCTTTCTGCCCTCACAGTCATCGGCGACGGCCTGGCTGTTTTCCTTTTCCTCATCTTGGTCACGCCGCTCAAGCGCGGCGGCTGGGGCAGGAAGATTGAAACTTTTTTCGGAAAAAATGCGGTATGGTTCGCGTTCCTCATTGCCGCCGGCTCGGTCGCCGGCAGTTTATTCTATTCGCAGGTCGCGCACTTCGAACCATGTTTGCTCTGCTGGATCCAGCGAGCTTTCCTTTATACCGAGGCCGTCATTTTATTCGTCGCAATCATGGCGCGCCGGGATGAATTCCGCCGCAAATACGGCGGATTTGTCCGCCGGATTACGCTTTGGCTTTCCGTAATCGGCGCGCCGGTCGCCGCTTATCACGTCTATCTGCAATTGAGCGGCATAAATGCACTCCTCCCCTGCTCTGCCGTCGGTCCAAGCTGCGAGCTCGTATATTTCATCCAATACGGCTATGTTACGATCCCCACGATGTCGCTTACGGCGTTCGTGCTCATCATCTTATTCATGCTTTGCCGCCGGAAGGACGAGGCAGTGTGATTTTAAAGCGGTTTTTTGGTTCATTTTAATTTCAGACAAGGTTGGATACCATGGCTGCATGCCCCCATCCAACCGGAAGAGAAAAAACAATTCAAAAATTTCCAATCGCAGAAAAGATCCTTACCTCTGGCGCGAAGGAGCCGGAAAATTGGCCGAAGCCGGACCCACGGGCGAAATTGGCGCTCCCGAAACCGAAGATGTGGAAGCCATCAAAAACGAGGAAGCCGAAGCTGAAAAACGCGAGTTCGCCATGCGGAACCTGAGCGACCTGAACGACCCGGGCGATCCGGAAGCCGGCGATGTCGGCTTGCCGGGCGGAGCGGGCAGCGGCGGCGAAATGGCCGACGGCGGCTCGGGAGGCATTGAAACGGAACCCGATGACGAGGGCGACCTGCATCGCGATTCGAAAAGCATAAATATTGAGGAAACCGGCGCGGAGGAAAATTTTCCCGGAGATACCAAAAAAGAAAGGAAGAAAACCAAAGTTAAATGATGAGCATGGCGTCGCCGAAGGAGTAAAACCGAAACCGTTCCCTGATGGCGAGTTCGTACAATTCGATGAGTGTCCGCCGCGAATGCCTGTTCTGCAGGAATGCCTACACGAGCATCATGAGCGACGATTCGGGCAGGTGAAAATTGGTAATGAGCGCGTCAACCGTTTTGAATCTGAAAGGTGGCCGGATGAAAAGGCGCGTAGACCGGAACGTTTTCCGTTCCGAGGAATGCGCTTCCATAGCGTCTGATTCGAGTGCGCGTACGACCGTCGTTCCGACGGCCACCACCGGCTTGCCTTCGCGCCGGTACGCGCTGATTGATTTTTCCGCGGCAGCCGGAATCGAAAAAAATTCCTGGTGCAGTTTGCCGTTTGCCAGTTCTTCGTCGGAAACCGGCGCAAAAGTGCCGAGGCCGACGTCGAGCGTGATGAATGCCTTCCGAATCCCCTGCCGGTCAAGTGCCGCGAGCAGGCGGTCGGTGAAATGCAATGAGGCCGTCGGCGCGGCAACCGAAGCAGAATGCTTTGCAAAAACCGCCTGATATTCTCTCCGCAATTCTTTTTCAGCCAATCCGGTTCCTTTGATATATTTCGGGATCGGCGTAATCCCCCGCCGGTCAAGCATTTTGAATAACTCTCTTGGCGGGAAATTCGGCTGAAGCCGGAAAATATTTCCCGCTTGGCCGATTACCTTGAATGATTTTTGAAGAGGCGCCGGTTTTTGTCCGATCGGCCGAAAACCGAGATGCGCGCCGATGGCGGCTTTCCGGTCAAGCAGCGCCGGAACGGGGCCGCGTTTCCGCCATTCATTGAGGAGAAATAATGCTTCGATTTTTCCGCCGGTTTCCTTTGTGAGGGCCGCCCGCGCCGGAACCACTTTCGTATCGTTCATAACGATGAGCGGATCTCGGGGAAGGTATTTCCCGATTTTCGAGAACAAATCGAAATAAACCGAATCACTGCCGCTGTCATATACGAAAAGCCGGGCGGCATCGCGCGGCCGCACCGGACGCTTGGCGATAAGCTCCGGCGGCAAATGGTAGAAATAACGATAATCCGGCATCGATAAAAAATGCCCGCAAACGGGCATTTTTGATTCTACTGCACCACTTGGAAAAATCCAACGCCGGCATGCCAAACTGAGGCAATTTATCAAAAATGACGGATAATAATGAAAACGGCGATCGGGGAAATGCGTCATTTCAAAATATCCGACAAAACCTAAAGTATCCAGTTGAACAGATAGCCCGTGAAAATGATGCCAATCCCGACAATACAGGCAAAAATCAAGATAAGTCTCGGCTTCATGACGCGCTTCAGGATCATAAATTCTGGCAATGACAATGCGGTAACCGCCATCATGAATGCAAGTGTCGTTCCCATGGCGACGCCCTTCTCGGTCAAGACGCCGACCAAAGGAATAATGCCAACAGCATTGGAATAAAGCGGAATACCGATCAAAACGGCCAGAGGCACGGCATACCATTTGCCCGAGCCGGCATATTGGGCAAGAAAATCCGCCGGGACATAACCATGTATCCACGCGCCGACACCGATGCCGATAATGACGTAAATCCAAACTTTCTTTACAATGTCCCAGGTATAATCGCGAGCATATACAAACCGATTCGACCAAGTCATATCGGGCAAATCAATTTCAGCATTGATGGAATTTTCGTAAACAAAAGGTTCTACTAAATTCTCTATTTTCATACTGCCGATGATGGTACCGGAAAGGATAGCGATAGCCAAACCGCTCACGATATAAATGAGGGCGATCTTCCAGCCAAACATGACCAAAAGCAGAACCAAAGCCACTTCATTGATCATCGGCGACGCAACGAGAAAAGAAAATGTCGTGCCAAGAGGAACACCAGCCTGAACGAACCCTAAAAACAATGGAATGGCCGAACAGGAGCAAAACGGAGTGATGATACCGAGTAATGAAGCGACTATATTGCCGGTGTATTTATTCTTACGCGAAAGGATGAACCGGATCTTTTCCGGAGGCAGAAACGAACGGATAACGGATACGGCAAAAATGATGACCGAGAGCAGGATAAATATCTTGATCGTGTCAAAGATAAAAAAATTAACCGCGCTGGCCAAGAGAGATTTTTGCGCAATGCCAAAAATGGAATACGTCAGCCAGTCGGCAAGTAGTTGAACCGGGTAGAATACGCTCATAGATTATCCCGTATTACTTTCTTAATCTTCTCAATATCCGGCGTGAAGCCGACCAAAGCTGGCTTGCCGTTTATCGCCAAAACCGGACTTTGTATGAGTCCCATTTGGACTATTCGCTGTATGTCCTTTACGTAATCGACTTTTACCGCCACATCAAGTTCGTACACGGCTTGCTCGGTGATCTTATAAAGCCTCTCGCACGTAGGGCATCCCGAACCGAGAACCTCAATTTTTGCGTCATTATTGTTCATATATTTGCTTGTCCCGTTAGATTTTAATCTAACTGGGATAAAACATTATTTAGTAATGAATTGAATTTACTCATGGCCTTTTTGTTAATTTGATAGATGACTTTTAATCCCTCCTTGCGGGATTCTACTAACCCCTCATCCCGAAGCGCTTTCAAATGATGCGAGGCAAGATTCTGGGGCACGCCGATATCATCAGCGATGTCGCAGGCGCACCGTTCACCCTTTTTGAGCGTGCATAAAATCTTGAGGCGGTTCTCTTCGGCGATGATCTTAAGAAGTTCAGCCGTCTGGCTGACTTCTGTAAGAGTTTCTTTATCCATGCAACACTTGGGCTTCATATTATATCAATATATATTGATATAATAGCAAAAAGGAAAGAGGGCGTAAATATCCCCCGCGAAGGAACATTGTGCGCACTACAAATCTTTGCGTCCCGAATCTTTTAGCTCTTTCATGGCATTCTTTTTGAATTTACCAAACCGGCGATCCTTCTCCCGTTTCTCAATATCATCCATTTCAAAATGTTCGGCCTCTTTTTTGAGATTGACGTAGTTACCATATTTATCCTTGTCCAACCTGCCGGATTTCACAGCTTCCAAGACGGCACAACCCGGTTCGTGCGTGTGCGTACAATCAGCATATTGGCACCCTTCAGACAAAGAAACGATTTCGTCAAAGAACGAATCAATGCCTTGACCGGCATCAGCCATGCC
>JAGWKM010000103.1 GCA_028865305.1 Patescibacteria group bacterium
TTCGACATACTCATCGTATGAGCCAATATGCCATGCGTTTCGGGTGGTGGTCTTGGCTTCTTCTCCGATAACTTTGCCTTGGGCATCACGGATTTTATTGACGATCCTGACGGGGGTTTTGCCCTTGTCGTAAACTGCAACCTTGTCGCCTACATTGAAACCGGATTCGATCAAGGCTTTGCCCAGATCAACACCCCATACGGTTCTGGCATCTTCGCCGGTACCGAGTGTGATGAAATAGCTGGCGCTGTTCTTCGGGTCGTTTTTATAAGGTGCCGGCCCGAAGCCGCTTATCGTTCCCGTATAAATTCTGCCGGTTTTCGGCAGCTCTGGTGCCTGTTGCGGGGTTGAGCTAGGGCGTGAGAAAGTCGCGTATGTTTTGTCATTGTCGTTATCGTGTCCGATATATGTCATGCTGCTATTCCTCCCTAAAGAGTTTCTTTGAAAAAAAATGGTAACAGCGTCTTTCCCGTATAGAGCTGTCATGTCGTTAAAATCGGTCGCGCCGTCCGGTCGGTCGGGGCCAAATTCGGGCGATAGAACGCGGCCATTGATCGCGTCGGCGGCTTCATGCGCTTTGGTAAGGCCCGGATTGCCATTTGTTTTCCAATCATCATCGGCGCAAAGGACAATATCGGCGTCGGGTTTCTGCGCTCGGATGGATTGGGATACTTCAAGAAGGTTTCCGGCGTTATAGGCAACGACGACAGGATGGCCGGTTATTTCATGAATTGTCGCGGCGGTGGCGTAGCCTTCGGCAATCAGGATGGTTTCGGAATCTTTTAGGTCGCCAAGAACCAAACGGCTCCCTTGCATTTTCCCGCCATAAAGAAACTTTTTGTCGCCATCTTCCGAAATGAATTGCAGCGATTGAATTTCATATTTGTCGTCCATCATTGGGACGATCAGGATATTCTGCCAAGGGCGCAAAAATTCTTCTTCGGTTTTGCTGCCCAATTTGACCTTAAAGCCAAGTTGTACGCTGTCATCCTGTGAAGCGATTTGCAGGATGGGCTTACCGTCTTTACGACTGTATCCAATAGATACTTTGGGATCATCCCAAACCGATAATCCGTGGGCACCAACATTTTTCCTCGCAAGATATGGATGGCCGACACCCGGCAAAGTGTTTCTTCGCATGATGCGATAAGCCTTGCTGCGGGCTTCAGCCTGTAGCTGCCTGTCTTTCTCGGCGCGTTCGTTATTGGCTTCGGTCTGCTGTTTTCTGATCTCGGCGGTTTCAGCGGGCGTGATGGGGCGACCCATATTGGCAACCCATACGCCGACCGCTTGGCCGGTGCGAAAATCTCCAAATGAGCCGGTCGGAATGGCATTGTTGTGAAAGACATACCAACCCGCATCATCGTCCGGTCTGCCGTTGCTGGAAAAGCGATGTATCTTGCCATCCATTTCGATACGGTCGGGCGGCGTAATACCTTTTTCCGCTATGGCATCGAGAAACTGGTCGATAGCGGATTGGGGAGCGAACCTACGGTCAGCCATGATTATGCCTCCTTGGAATTACTCGGTTGGAAATGAATTAGTCGCGTAATGGTCGATGGTCGGCACAAGCGTGAGAGAGAAAGGCGGTGAGCCGCTTCCCCATGCTGCAAAAAACCGTTCCTCAAATTCGCTATCCGGTGCGATGTCGGGGGGAAGCCGGACGATCAGCTCCAGACCTTCGCCGGTTACGTTGACGACAACACGAATAATCAGGGGCCGATCTTCAACGAACCCCACAATCCTGTCGGAAACGAGCGAGGCGGCACGTTCCCAATCAAACAGGCCGGTAGTTTTGCCGATGCGATTAAGCGTTTTGACGGCAAGAAAGGGCGTTCCGTTCCTATCCGTCCATGCGGCCGCCATAACGCCGCCTTCCTTAATGGGCCATTCGGTAAAAACCGGCTCGGCTCCATGAGGGAAATCCATAGTCATGACCGCAAATGCCCAAGAGCGCGATTTGACGGGCCGCGCAGCCATTGAATGACGAGGACACCGCGATCCGTCACTAGCTTGCGAGCTTGTGCAAACCGATGTTCGGTTTCTGTGCAAAGAACGGCTGGCGGCCATGCGGTGTCGCCCAATGGAACCGTGATAAAATCAGCGACCGGGTGCTGCCAGCCAAAGCCGGTATTTTGCAGCCGATTGAATACGCCTTTGGTTATCCGATAGAGTCTAAATTTGTTGTATTGCGGATAATGTTTGGGCGTTGCGCCGGTGTCGTCGGGATTGCGGATGTGCCAATTGAGCAAGACAGGTGCGGTTGCGGCTTGATCGCTCTTGAGACTTCCGGCGAGGGCAAAGTGAGGATATTTCATCGCTGGCTCCTTTCCCAAGGTCTAAAAATTCTGGTGAGTAAAGCCAAAAAAAAAACGGAAACCTTGGCCTTTGTTCCATTTTCCTATGGCGGCGAATAAACTGTTGGCTGGCGGCTCTTGAAATTTGCACTCCAGACAGGCGACGACATAGCGAGGATGGATTCTGCTTTCGCTCATGAAGATAAGAGAGGTCTGATGCGCTCCGCAGTTTTCGCAACGCAAGGCTTCTTCGTTCAAAAGCCGGTTAAGCTGCGGGTGCGAACGGTCGTCAAACATCGGAATGAGGTCGAGCATGTCTTTCCCCATCGGCAAGTTTTAGATTGTCGTGATCGCGGAGGTGATTTAGCGCATGTAGGGATGCGTCTTCCGGTCTGGATAGAGAATGGTAAAGAAACTGCCGTTCCCATCCTTCTTAGCCAGCATCATGGATTTTCCGTCCTGCCGTTTTTCTTCGCCTCTCCCGAAAAGAAGTTCCAGGATCAGCACGGCAATCTGTTCCGGCCATTCCGTGACTATGGCGGCATAGGCCATAGCCGCATCCATTGTTGAATATCGTAGAATATCGTCGGTAATGGTGCGGTCGATGCGGCGCGTTATGTCGTCTCTCATGGTTTCCTCCTTATGGAGTCATTTCGTTCCAGCCTTTGCGGGCGAAGCAAGCTCTTGTCGCCTGATCGCGCAACGGTGCGTTGACATCGACCTGTTCGATGGAAGGCGGCGTATAAGTGCTGTATTGGCTACAGTTGCGTCCATGCTTGTCGCAGCTTTGGGATGAGAAAGAGCTTCCCGCGACCGGTACAAGTACCTCTTTGACAGGGACGCGCTGCGCGGCTTCGATCAGGCAATCGGCTTTGGTCTGTTCCCATTCAGCCGGTGTCGCGCCGGGTTTAACCCATACGGGGCTGGCGCAAGCCGAAAGGGATATGGCGACGGTAGCGGCCATAGCCAGCCGACCGGCGGCGCGCAGAAGTTCCTTGATCTTGCCGATGGTCTTGGGAACGAAATGCAAATCCAGTTTGGCGTCATGCTCAATCAGGTCTGCGATGTCGATATAACCGACTTCGGGTTTGCCGTTGCCAAGATCGGCTAAACCAAAGGCTTGCTGTTGTTCCAGCCCTTGGC
>JAGWKM010000104.1 GCA_028865305.1 Patescibacteria group bacterium
TCCATATTAAATCAATTGGGCTTCTTCTTCCAGCTCGACGCCGAATTTGCTTTTAACCGTCCGCTTCACTTTGGCGATCAGCGCCTTCACGTCCGCCGCCGCGGCGCCCCCGCGGTTCACGATGAAATTCGGATGTTTGGGCGAAACCTCGGCGCCGCCAGCGCGCTCGCCTTTCAAGCCGGCTTCGGATATAAGGTAAGCCGCCGGAATCACGAGGAAAGGATCTTGCTTGATCACGGCCTGCGCCGCCGCGCGCACCGCCTCCGGCGCCTGCTCCACTGGCACGTTTTTGAAAATGCTGCCGATGTTCGGATATTCCAGAGGATGCCGCTCACGGCGGTACGAAACTTTCTCCGCAATGGCGCGCGCGATCGCCGCCGGGTCTCCGGGCGAAAGGCGGAAAGCCGCTTCGAGCACGATTTCTTTCCCTCGCCGCTCCTTGAATGCGCTCGAGCGGTAACCGAAATGACACTCACCGCTGGAACGTTGTACTGTTGTACGCGTCGCAACGTCGAAGGACTCCACGCGCGCGATCGAGTCCTTCATTTCGCCGCCGAACGCGCCGGCGTTGCCGTAGACGGCCCCGCCCACGGTGCCGGGCAGCCCGCCCGCCCACTCGAGGCCGCTAAGCCCCTTCGCCGCCGCGAATTCCAAAAGCTCGCGCATCTCGACTCCGGCTCCGGCCCGAACCAATCCTCCTTCGGCTGAAAGCGTGCGGATTGAAATTTTAATAACCAAGCCGGGGAACCCCTCGTCGCCGACGAGCAAGTTAGTGCCGGCGCCCAAAATGAAAACCGGCAACTTTCGTCCAGCCGCTTCGTGCACTGCTTCTTGGACATCTTCCGCCGTGGCCGCCGAAAAAAAATAGCGCGCCGCTCCGCCGATGCGGTAGGCGACGACATCCTTGAGCGGCACGTTTTCTTCGAAACGAATCATGGCACCTTGAAAACCATTCCGCTCATATGCTTTTCTCCAAAATTCCCTCGAAAACCTCTACAGCGCGTTTCACGGATGAATTATCAAGTTCCTTATAAAACTCCTTCTTGTGTATCGGACGATCCACTTTGCGCTCTCCTTCAAGCAAAGTAACGATATTTAAATCAACATCAAAATAAGAAAGGATAGTGTGGGTCGGAAAACTGCCGTAATGTATCTTTGCATTAAAATTACTGTAATCACCCCCAAGTTGACTCTCTAGTTGTAGTAGAACCGCTGCGGCATCTTTATGGGCTTGTTTGAGAAAAGTAAAATCAACCATAATTCTCTTCATCATGGCGTTTTCGGTATATGCCTTACACTCGACACCCGCCACCAACCGGCCGTCAATGTTTACATGAACGTCCGTTTTAAACCTGTACACATATTTTTCGATGTTGTTGGCGATATAGTTGCGTACTTCTCTGTCTGCGATACGGCGGATATATGACCTCTGAATGGGAACCGCTATGGCCTTTTTTTCAAAAGACAACCGGCTGGATTTGCCACCGAGTTTGCGCCAAGCAATTTCTATTAGGTTCTTCGCGATTCCCTCCACAAGCAATCCCTTGCTCGATCTGACGATCCCGCCGTATGCCCGTGAGCCATCTCGGCCGTGCGCGTCTTCGTCAATGTTTTTAACCAAGAGATTGTACGCTTTCACAACATCTTGGATTTTTAATATTTCGTCTTTCATGCCACTAAAACAACCTTCCGCCTGCCGACTCCTTAATCCTTTTCTCGGCGGCTTTGCAATACTTGTCTGATACATCTATCCCGATATACTTTCTGCCGGTTTCAGCCGCGCATACGGTAGTAGTGCCAACGCCGTTGAACGGATCGAGGACTATATCGCCCTTGTAACTGAAGAGCTTAAGCAACCTAAACACAAGCTCTTTGGGGAACATGGCAGGATGTCCATGTTCTTTCATGTTTCGTTCCGGCGCAATGGACCATTTCGCGTACACCCACTTTTTAAACTCATCACCGGTGATATCTATATTCGAAGCATCTCCAATTTTCTTATGCGTTGCCTTCGAGAATACCTCGACGAATTCCCACGTATATTTCAAGTAGGGCATGCTCGGGCTTTTCCAACTGCCCCAGGCGGTATATTTGCAGTTATAGTTATTTTTTTCCCAGAGAATCTCCCCCTTCCACATCAACCCCAGCTCCAGCAGCTGTTTAGACATCAGGTGGTGAGTAGGAACATAATCGGAAAAAAGCGGCTGGACGTTCAAACAAAGCCGTCCTCCCGGCTTAAGCACACGAGCACATTCTTTCCATATAACATTGATCTTACTGAAATACTCATCCCAATTTACCGCATCCTCTTTGTCATCGTCGGTATATTCAAGACCGAAATTATAAGGAGGTGAGGTAATAATAATATCAACAGAATCAGAGGGGATACCCTGCAACTCTTTCGCGCTGTCTCCGCATATAATTCTATTCACAAACCTATCAATACCGGCCGTCTTCTCCACGACTATCCCTTGTTTCTGGTACTGCGTACCTCCGCGAACTTTTTCCTTGGCCTTGCGATCCTTAACTTTACGCTCCCGCTTCAATAATTTCGCGTTAGGATATATCTTGGCAATGGCGTTTTGGGCAATACTCATATATTTAATAGTACCAAAAAAATACAGTCCCCGAAAGCAGCGCTCGCTCCTCAAAATGAATCATCGCATTCTCCAAAAATTCCTCATTGCCTGCTTTGTCTCGGCGCTGGCATTGTGTTTTTCCATCTCATCGCTTCCCACCCAGGCGAAAGCATCATGCTCGGCGCTGAGGCGCACCTCGGCGGAATTTTCAGGACGGGCGGCGAATACGATCATGGTAACGTCGCGGATTTCTTCCGGCTTTTCGACGCGGTAATCGAACACGAAAAACGGCTGACCGATTTCAACATCAAGACCGGTTTCCTCCTTCGCTTCGCGCGCCGCGGCCGCCGCCGAGGGTTCGCCGGCTTCCCGCTTGCCTCCCGGAAATTCCCAAAGGCCCGACATAAAGGAATCGTTCGCGCTCCGCCGGATAAGGAGCACCTTGCCGTCCCGCGCCATGCAAACGCCGACGCTCACCTTTTGTACGATTGGTTTCCCCATGAGAACCTAAAAGGGACAGCCGGGCGCGCGTCTCGGGGGCCGCAAACGGCGACCTCTCCCGAAAACCGCTTGAGCGAAGCGGCATTACGGTTTCGCGATCCCGTAATGCTGCCGGAACGACCTGCTTTAAATTCAAGCCGCGTCAAACGGTCGGGATCCACGAAAATGAAATGCCTAGTTCCTCGGCAGAATTTTCGAGGCAATTCTTCCCTGCGTGGTCGCCAGTGGTGACCTCCAATTCTGTATGTTGAATGAGTGCTCTCTGGCGACCACGCAGGAAACAATATTGTTAATGAGTGCGCGCCTTGCGACCCCCGCGGCGCGCGCTCATGCCTGGCCCCC
>JAGWKM010000105.1 GCA_028865305.1 Patescibacteria group bacterium
TGCTTTTCGCTTCCTCCCAAATTTTGCTGTCCTTTTCAGTTGCAAGATTGTTTGCCATAAAACATTTGACTTTTTGGTGGACG
The DNA here is from genome assembly GCA_028865305.1 of Patescibacteria group bacterium. Lineage (GTDB taxonomy): Bacteria > Patescibacteriota > Minisyncoccia > UBA6257 > 2-01-FULL-56-20 > REEB161. The sequence goes on from JAGWKM010000105.1 coordinate 84, forward strand.
CGGCGAGAATTGAACTCGCAGCAGATTAGGTGTAAATCCTTCCGCTGTCACCAGAACCGCGCCCTGATTCGTTTTAATCGAATCGGGCGCGTTTCGTTTAAGACAGGTAAGATTCATTTTCTTCTTTTTTTTCTGGATTCTGCCAGAGGGAAGTTGATTTCACGGCACTTTCTGCGAAGTGCTGAAAATCCATCTTCTGTGGTTTTAACTTCTTTTCCGGCAGCAAGAAATTGAGCAACCTCACGAATGGTGAATTTTTCGCCCGAACGTTCTGCGAGTTCTTTCATCAAAATCAATCCGCTGCGGTCAGGGTCAAACGAGGCATCTTTGAATCTTTTGAAATGCCACACCGCATTGGCAATTTCCAAGATTTTATGGCCGTCATAATTATTAAGTGCTTGAAGGAAAACGGAGCAAATTGCCCTCTGTTGCATTCTAAAAATTTTTGTGAAAAATAAATCGTCCTCCGCTGTCCAGCCATGCGCTTTGGCAAATTTTCTGAATGAGTTATCTTTCATAAGGAAAATGGGAAAAGTTGAAAAAATAAATTTCAAATTAGGACACCGCCGGAATTTGCGCACCTCACGAGGTCGGGTTTCATTCTAACCTCCTATCCCGCAACTCGCCATTGAACCCGGTGCAATTTCCGGCCTTGTGAAATAAATGGTAACAGTGTTCGGTTGCTGTTTTATCGTTGGCACGCCCACTTTTGCCGGAATGGATTTTTGCATCTCAATTTCCCGGTTGCGTTGCTGTTCGGCTTCCAATGCCGGCAGTTGGTATTGATTTTTCAGGTTGGATTGCTGTTGCGCTAATTGTGCACCGTTCAGGTGGATTTGCGCAAGCACATTGGAAGAGAGTTCAGCCGCCGTGAAATCCTGATAACCGTTTGAGTTTTGGAAAAACACCTTCCCGCCGGCGGCGCATCGGAACTGGGCGTTGGTCATCAAAACCGTGTTGCTTGATGACATCAAGGCGGTAAAAACGGAATGGGAAGTAGGACAATAGACGACCGCATTCGAGGTTTGCGCACCGCATTGAAAAGTGAATGCTAAAATTGCGCACGCTGATAGAGCTGACGTTTTCATTTTGTTTCCTTTCGTATGGCTGTGAATCTGGCTTCCCGCAAAAGGCCGCTCTTGTGGCGTTCGAGGCACTCGACCTCGATGATGTCACCGACGTTCACGCGGTCAAATTGCGCACGGCACGGAACCTTTCCCAGTGGCGCCAATGTTTCAATGTCGGAGATTGAGAGGCAGCCGGTGGCGATGTCTTTGCCGGTGACGCGGCATTTGACCTCCAACATTTTCTTGGCGGCGTAAATCAAACCCCACGGCGAATCCGCGTTCACGGCGCACACGCCTTCACCGCCGGCGGCGATCACGGCTTCAAAAAACTCGCCGCCGTTGCCGGACTCGGCCAGGACAATCCGGGCACCGTCCTCGGCAAAATGCGCACCATTAGAGAACAGGCGGCGCAGTTCACGCCAGCGGACGGCGTTGGACTCGCGGAGAAGATTCTGACCGTCCAGTTCGGCGATGGAATGGGCGGCGTAAAAGACAGGCACATCAGGGTTGGCGAGTTGTGCGACGTGGAAATTGCGCACATCGGCAGCGGTGAATCTGCCGCCGGATTTGCGCGCCATCCTTTCGGCGATGAGTACGCAATTTGCGCACCGCAGACCGCCGCGAACAAATTCGCCGTCGTATTTTCTCGTCATTATGAACCCGCCGCTGGTTTTCCAGTGAACAGCATCCCGCGCTTGAATGACAATCTTGTGCGGGCGTTGCAAGATGAAGTTATCTGTGTTCATGGCCATTTTTCGCACCGTCTGCGCGTAGTGCTTCGCCGTCCTTCAATTTCTCATCCAACTGCGCACGCTGCACGGCCCGGTCCAACGCTTCTAGATCGAGAGCCGCGTCCAGCCATTCCTCGCGCGCGATGCTGTCCAGCAGCCGTTCCAGGTAGGGCGCGAAACGGGCGCGGATCGAGGGGCGGGCGCCTTTGGTTTGCGTTTGGATTTTGCCCATCGAGCGGCCAGCGCCGCTCTTGCGGTCGCGCTCGTGAAGCTGGTCGCGCGCCGCTTTGTAGCGCCCGTTCCAGCCTTGCCGCCCTTCCGCGAAAAATCATAAAAGTTCACGACACACTCTCTCCGTTTCGCGGGCCGCCGACGAAGTGTATTTGAGCGCCCACGAACTCAAGTGAGTCTGGCAGTGTTCCGTCCGGGTGCTGCCAGTTGTTGCCGTCTTCACTCAGCCATGTTTCTCCGGACTCAAGTTGCGCCACAAAACGTTCCCCGTTCCACTCTGCTTCGTAGTATCCGTTTTGACCTGTAGTTTTCATTTTTTTTTTCTCCCAGTGAGTTTGTTTGTGTCTCACTGTCTGCCCACATCATACGGCAACCGCTTGTCGTAGTCAACAAGTATTTTCATCTTTTTTGACCCGCTTTTATTGGCTTTTTGAGCGATTTTGCCGGCCGCAGAACGGACAAATGATTTGGCGCACAAGCTCACGGCTCGGCTGCTACGACCTATCGCGGAGCGGCAAAATACTGCATCGCGCACCGGCTGACCGGTGCAGTATCCGCGTCCGCGTGCTCCGACCGGCTGGTGCTGTATGCGCACGGCAATGCCCTTGACCGAGCGTGACGCTGGAGGATAGCCGACGCGCCGGAAATTGTGTGGAGGGGACGCTCGCATGGTGTGAACGAACACTCGGATTGACCCGTCAGGAAATTTTGGACGGGGGATATTTGTTCAGCCTTCCAGCCGCGCAGATTTTGGCCGCCAACGGCGGCCAACCGGGAGTCGAGCGGGCGGTCAAAGCGGCTTGGGTGCGCGAAACCACGGTGAGTATATGAGCGGGAAAAATCGGGCGCGGAATTTTTGCAAATGCAAAGTTCAAACTTTCGTTTCAACGGGGCCGCGCCCGACGTGTAAAATAAAGCACAAATCTTAAAAGTAGTCAAGAAACAATATGAGCCACAAATGCGAAACTGGTAGGCACTTAGGAAAGGCAGTTGGCCGTCCTGTCCGCGATAAACAGGCGGCCACTGGCCATATCCATTTGCGCGTGACGCTGGCGCGAAAAGGCTGGTATGTGCGCTACGCAAGACTGCATGGCCGCACATTGGCTGATTGGATGCAGCAGACTTGTGATGCCGCAGCGGGTTATCCTCCAAATCCAAAGCAATTGATTTCACCCTCTCCGACCTGGTGAGGCAAGCGCAAGGCACGGCTAAACGTACGCGAAAGGATTCTTATAGACGAAAATTCGGGTGGCGCAAGTTACCGAAC
>JAGWKM010000106.1 GCA_028865305.1 Patescibacteria group bacterium
GCGGCGAGTTCAATCACAAGCATTTTGTCGGCAGCAGCAACACTCACTTTCGGCGCACTCAATCCCGGAACGCAATCCATCGCGGCAATCACCATTGCTGGCGTTTCCGTTGGTGATGTTGTGGGCTTGGCATATCCCTCTAGTCCGCAGGCGGGGATCAGCCTTGACGCTTACGTGTCTGCCGCGAGCATCGTTTCGGTTCGCGCATTCAATTTCACGCCAGCGAGCACGCTAACGCCGACTGGCGGCGTCTATCGGGCCATGGCGTTTAGAGGGTCGCCGTAATGGGCGCTAAACGCGGCACAGTGGAAGAAAGATTCTGGCGGTATGTTTCACCAGAACCAAATTCCGGCTGTTGGTTATGGGAAGGAGCATTGATAAACACAGGGTACGGATTATTGACAATAGGACACAAAAAACAAAAATTAGCACATCGAATTTCCTATGAAATTCACAAAGGTCCAATCCCAATTGGATTAGAATTGGATCACAGATGCTATAATACGGCCTGCGTCAATCCATCACATTTAGAGGCCGTTACACATGCCGTTAATACAAAAAGAGGACGGTTTAAAAAAGGCAAGGAACATTATCTTGGTGCCAAAACAAAATGCCGTCACGGTCATGAATTTACTGAACAAAACACCGTGTTCATCAAACATTCAAGAGACGGTCATGTATTTAGATCATGCCGTCTTTGTGCAAAGGCAAGAAAAAAGCGTCAAAATGAAGAATTAAAATTAAGGAGGTATCTTGATCGCAAATCTTTTTAATGTCCCCTCAACTGAAGAGGATTGGAATGAATACAGCTTTTCACTCCAATCAACCTTGCGGGATATTAACCGTCGCATCTACGAAACCCAGAAAATAGCCGTTCCCGAGTTCATTTTAGACCCGATTAACTTGGCCGAACCTTATGTTCAACTATATAACCTGCAAAATTGGATGAATGATCTCAACGCCATCTTAGGTATAGCGGGGTTTGACTATATTGATGTAGACTTTAGCCAACAAGGAGACCTGGCTTCATGGACTTGGCTGTTGGCGAAAAATATTCGTCAAGCCGCGAATCAGGTGGGGATCGGATGATGCAATCTGCTGCGGTACGCAAGCCAAAAAGTCGGTTAATTGACCTGGACGCCGACGCCAAGGCCATCATCTTCCGCACCGTCGTTTCCCGCTTCATGTTCCCTGATTTTTCCGTTTACGGCTCATGGATGGTTGATCGTCTACGGACGATATGGCCAGGCGTAAATGAGCGGTCAATCATCGGATGGTTACGGGGATGCTCCGAAAGCAAGGAATATCACTTCGTCAAGACACCGCACGCCGTTGGCATGGCCGAGGTCACTTATCAGCCTCTTACGTCGATTGCGAAAGTTGGGGAAATTTTCGTGATTGTCGATAATAAGATGCGCGAAAAATCTCTCTACGAAGGCTGCGCCATTTATGGGGAATTCAAACGGTGGTCAAAAACCATCGGCTCGGGGTTGATCGGCGTTGGAGTGTATACCGATGTGCCGCTCGAATTAATCGAGTGTGCCATCGGAAAAATTAAGAAACAGGAAATTTCCTTTGTTGATGTTCGCTAGACATGAAAGGAGACTGACATGAACAAGTTTATTGTCGTCATTCTTGCGATTCTGGTGAGTGGTTGTGTGACTTCTCAATATCACGCCGTTGGCACGCCATCGCAAAGCATCTACTCTGCAAATCGTGAGTGTGCTTGGAGCACAGCAGACACCGAAAATGGCGCTGTGATGCTTGCTGCGTTCCCGTTTGGAGCGTTGGGTGGGGCGATTGCTGGTGCGGCATCGTCCCAAGCCGATGGGCCGACGAGGCAACAGTTGATTGACAAGTGTATGCAGGAGAAGGGGTGGCAGAAAAACTAAACGGAAGCCTTCACCCGAACGGCGAAACGCCAGCACAAGTTCTGGCGTCATTTTGGCTTGAGCGTGAAAATAACGCCGAGCGGATAAACAAATTCGTCAACGATCCATCTGTTTATCCGTATGTTCGCGGAAATAATACGGGGCGGATCAACATGGCCCCGTATTTTTCTGAAAACTCGCCGCATGTCGTTTTTTGTGCCGAGTACGGCGGCGTCGTTTTTGAAAAAAAAAATGCCAGGACTTTACGCCATGCACACCGCCGTCATGCCACACGGACGCGGTGAAATTGTCATGGAAGGGTCCAAGCAGGCGTTTTATATGATGTTCACACAAACCGATTGCGTGGAAATTCTCACGCATTGTCCCGATGGCAATGTTGCTGCCAAAGCGGGTGCTCGGGCCAGCGGTATGCGGATGGATTGGATTGCCGATGGTGCTTATCCGAATAACGGCCATCTTGTCGATTGCGAGATTTATTCGCTCAAAATAACCGATTGGATTTTGCAATCACCATTCGTTGAACAGATTGGAGTTTGGTTTCATAAACGGCTGAGAGAAATATACGAAAGTCTCGGTATTAATCTCGAAGAACATTCTATAGACCGTAATCACAACAAAGTCGTTGGTGCTGCCGTTGCGATGATCGCGGCCGGACAGGTCTATAAGGGTATTTCCATCTATAACCGATGGGCCGTCATGTCCTCGCATGATCCTGTTTTTTGCATTTCAACGAATCCAATCGTTATCAGTTTGGGGAGCGTTTCCTTGAAGATGAAAAACGGGGAAATAGAAGGGGAATTATGCCAGTAGGACTAGGCACGGCGGTAACTGGTGGACTTTTAACAGGCGTGGGGGCTGGCATCGCTGGTGGTGCCCTCATAGGCGCAGGTAGTGGCGCGCTGTTGGCTGGTGTGACTGGTGGAAATCCCCTTAAAGGTGCATTGGGTGGCGCAATCACTGGTGGATTCACGGGTGGCGTCGGACCTCTTGCTACTGATCTTGGTATTTCATCAACCGGCGGCATAACTGCACTTGGTGCGGGGTTAGGATTAGCTGGTGGGGCTGCGGGGGCGGCGGCTAGCGGAGGAAACCCGTTAGAAGGTGCCGCCATTGGCGGCGTTTCTGGCGGCGTCAGTGGATTTGAAGCTGCTCAACCGCCCGCTGGCACTGGCGTAGCGCAAGCGCCCGCCGCTGCGTCTGGTGCCAGCATCGCGCCGCCGGCAGGCGTTGCCAATGTCCCCGTCGATTTAACATCGGCAGGAACGACCGCGCCAGGAACGGATTTGGTCAGCGGCGGTGCGGCTGGTGCAAATGCCATCGGCGGTAGCCCCATTCCAGCGCTCAATATGCCAGCCAACATTGCCAACGCAGGCAACTCAGATTTGGGGACGCTCGCTAATACCGTGGCATCAAGCGGACCTGCGGCGACGGGTGCCACGACGCCAGCGTTCTC
>JAGWKM010000107.1 GCA_028865305.1 Patescibacteria group bacterium
TCATCGTCTGCTCTTTCTGCCCTGTCCTTTTAGGGCGGTTATGTATAGCAGACTCTACGACTTTTTGGACTAAATTTCAGGGGGCAGGTCAGTGTGGCCGACGTTATGCCGGACAGCAACCTCTTGCTCTATTACTACGTCCGCAAGGAAGCCGTACTGTCCTCGCAGATCGAAGGCACGCAATCTTCCCTATCCGATCTTTTGCTCTACGAAAGCAATGAAGCACCCTCCGTGCCGATGGACGATGTGATAGAAGTCTCCAGCTACGTTGCCGCCTTGGAGCATGGCCTCAAGCGCCTGAACGAAGGATTCCCGCTATCCCTACGCCTGATACGCGAAATGCACAAAATCCTGCTTTCGCATGGGCGGGGCAGTAATAAACAGCCCGGAGAATTTCGTACCTCGCAAAACTGGATTGGCGGAACACGCCCCGGAAACGCCCGCTTCGTTCCACCCCCGCCGGAAAAGCTCATGGACTGCCTCGATGCCTTTGAAAAATATCTTCATATCGAAGAGCGCCCCTATTCCTCGCTGATAGACGCCGGATTGCTTCACGTTCAGTTTGAAACCATCCACCCGTTCCTTGATGGTAATGGTCGGATAGGCCGTTTGTTGATTACATTCTTCCTGATTGTGGTGGGCGACTTAAAACAGCCTTTATTGTACCTCAGCTTGTTCTTTAAAAATAACCGTGAAGAATATTACGAACGGCTCGGCGCGGTACGTCAGACCGGAGACTGGGAAGGCTGGCTGGAATTTTTCCTGACGGGCGTTGCCGAAACGTCCGATCAGGTCGTCGAGACAAGCCAAGCCATATCCGCGCTGTTCGCTGCCGACCTTGTTAAAATCGAAACCTTGAAACGCGCCGGCATCAGCGCACGGCAGGTTCACGATATTCTACGGCGCAGGGCGTTTGTCTCGGCTACCGAAGCCGCAAAGATGTTGGAAATCACCGTGCCGACAGCAAGAGCCGCGCTGAATAACTTGAAAAAGATAGGCATCGTCCGCGATATTAGCGGCAAGGGCAAAGAGCGGCTCTACATCTATATGATTCCGATACCAAGGGCGAAAAAATCCAGTCCACCATGCGCGGGCTGATGAACGAAATGTATCTCGATGACTTGCGCGAAAAAACGCATCGCGGTCTATACGGCAAAGCGTTGAACGGTTATAGCGCGGGCGGACGCACCTATGGCTATAAACGCGCCCCTGTTTTCAGCTCGACGAAAACCGATGTTCACGGCAATCCTGAAGTCGAGGCTGTCCGGCGCGAGGTCAGCGAGGATGAAGCGAAGTGGGTGAATAAAATCTTTGAATGGTACGTCAACGGCATGAGTCCGAAAAAGATTGCCCACAAGCTTAATGCGCTGGGCGTCCCATCGGCGCGGCGCTCGACATGGGCGGCGAATGCCATTTACGGCGATTTCAAAGACGGTACGGGCTTACTGAATATAGACCTTCAGGAAAAAAACCTGAAGGTCGTAGATTTTTGCGGCGAATACTACCCTTATTCACCGCATATATAGCGGTGAATATTCTTGCCCTTGCGGCAAATATCGGCTATATTTACCGCAAAAAGTGCGGTGAATATGTGGATATACGAACACAAGAATTGGCCTGATTTTATGTGGGATGCCAAGGCAATCGCCGGAAAGCTGGCGGAAGTGCGCCACCAGCAGGGGCGCTTGCTCGGGCGTATGGAGGGGTTGGGTTTTGACCTACGTCGCGAAGCCAGTCTCGATACCCTCACGAGTGATGTCGTTAAGTCCTCCGCCATTGAAGGTGAAACACTAAATCCCGAAGAGGTGCGCTCATCCATCGCGCGGCGCTTGGGGTTGGATATCGCGGGGCTTGTTCCTGCCAGCCGTAACGTTGAGGGCATCGTGGAAATGATGCTCGATGCCACGCAGAAATTCTCCAAGCCCCTTACAAAAGACCGTCTTTTTGACTGGCACGCGGCTCTCTTTCCCACAGGCCGGAGTGGGATGCATAAAATCACCGTCGGCAACTGGCGCACTGAAGAAGCTGGCGCAATGCAGGTTGTTTCCGGTGCAATGGGCAAAGAAAAAATCCACTTTGAAGCACCCGATGCCAAGCATCTTGAAAAGGAAATGAAGGTTTTTTTGACATGGTTTGAAAAGAAATCTGACCTCGATGCTGTATTGAAAGCGGGTATCGCGCATTTATGGTTCGTGACCATCCACCCATTTGAGGACGGTAACGGACGCATTGCCCGTGCGATTGGCGACATGGCTTTGGCACGGGCGGATGGTACGGCAGACAGATTCTACAGCCTTTCCGCACAAATCGAACGAGAGCGCAAAGCCTATTACGATCATCTGGAACGCCAGCAACGCAGTGAGCCGGATATTACAATCTGGCTGTCATGGTTTCTGGGTTGCCTCGGCCACGCTGTCGCCAATGCAGAAACGACATTGGGCAATGTTTTGTTTAAAGCAGAGCTTTGGAAGAAAATCAATCAAGCGCCAGTTAATGACCGCCAACGCAACGTCATCAACCGCATGCTTGAAGATGGCTTCACGGGATTCATGAACACTTCCAAATACGCAAAGCTGGCGAAATGCTCGAACGACACGGCTCTGCGTGACATTCAAGACTTGGTTTTGCGCGGGATATTCCTGCAAAACGAAGGGGGCGGACGCAATACCAGCTACAGACTTCCTGATCACTTCGCCTAAACCGGAGTCGTTGTAGTTTTATGCCATATTCTTCCGGAACTTTTCTTGCAAATTACGCAAATCCGCGCTACTGAAATCCGAGCAATGGTTAGAGAGGTCGAGCTTATAGAGTTTTAGATATTAGTGCAAAGCAAATAGACAAGCATTGTACCCGCAAGAATTGCAATCAGTATATTGAGAAAGAATGCAAGATTTAGATTCGAGCGTTGAGGGATTTCGATAGGCTTTAGTGTCAGTAGAATATTTTTATATTGCAGCGCCGCAATGAGAGAAAAGGCGCTGTACCCCGTCAGGTCTTGTTAGACAGTTGAGGGCAATTTCATAAGGTGATAGATCTGGCTCGTTAGAGGACCGAAAGGAACGAAGATGAGACAGAAAGACGAGAGCCGGAGCGCGGTGGAAAAGACCGTGCGTGACATCAAGCGCAAGACGCGCCGCCATTTCAGCGCGGAGGACAAAATCCGCATTGTGTTGCAGGGGCTTAGGGGTGAAGAGAGCATCGCGGAGATCTGCCGCCGCGAGGGATTGCACCAGAACTTGTATTACCGGTGGAGCAAGGACTTTCTGGAGGCTGGCAAGAAGCGGCTGAACGGGGACACGGTGCGCGAGGCCGGATCCGACGAGGTGAAGGAGCTGCGCTCTG
>JAGWKM010000108.1 GCA_028865305.1 Patescibacteria group bacterium
GCCGACGCGATTGCCTGCCCCGCTTCCGCGCCGTCCTGGGGGGCAACATCGGAAATCAGGGTGATCGGTTCCAGATCGTCGAAAACCAGGTAATCCGTGGATAAATCAAGGTCCATGGTTTAGCTTTCGGTTTTTGGACCGTTGCCGAATTCCGGTTCGGAATATTCCCGTTTGGAATAATTCCAACCCTGCGGCCCCTTGAAAAAGTTTGGCAATTGTTCGCCTCGCTCCATAATGGCCCGGCGCTGGCGGGCGAGATCCAATCGAATGGAAAATCCCTTGTCCCCTGGGAACCCTTCGGATTTTCTGCGGCCATAGGGTGATTTGATAATTTTGCTCGACATTACGTTTCCAAGATGGTTTTTAGTTGGGGTTCAATGTCCCGCATGGTGTCCAGAAAACCTTTTCGGTCTCTGAGAAATTCCAAGATTTCGAGGTAACTTCCCCCTGCGCTGACTCCCATCCGAACGGTCAAATCTTTGGCAATATCCTCTGGGTCAGTGGGGCCAAACAAAACATTGCTCTGCCCGAACCCGGTTCGCTTGTGGGGATATTCGCCGGGCTTCGAAGGATTCGTATAAACCGTGACCGTCCGGCTGGTAATCTTCCGACCCTTCGAATTAATGATGAAATCCCCGGCCCGAAATTTCACCTGCCGCCGCTCGGGTTCGGCACTTGTGTTCAACCGCTGCATGTGCTGCCGCTGAAACTCAATAGCCGCGTCCAGCAACCTAGACGCGGCTTCTTTTTTTGCGGCAGCAATAACTTCATGGCCCGTAATTTCCACTGTCAAGGGAGCGTCACTCCTGTTGCGTTTATGGTTAAAGTGATTTGGGTTGTCGAATTGGCATAACCGATGATCGAAAGGTAATTACCCGTTGCCAGGTCTCCAATCGGTGCTATACCCCCCGCATTGGCAGCGGAGACAACATAGATTGTCCCTTTCGTAGTTGTCGCTCCGATGGTAATTACCCCGCTCGTCAGCACGGTTACAGGCTGGCCTTTACTCGCAGCATTCAGGGCAATCCCGAGAACGGTTGCGGTACCCGAGGCATTCGACTGGGCACCCACCACCTGGTTGCTTGAATTGAGGTAAACGCACTGTCCCTGAGTGAGAGTCCCGCCCGAGGTGTATTGCTGGGGCACCCCCGAAGCCTGCGCGACATTGGCAGCGGTGATGACCAAATCGAGGGCGTGGACCGGGGTGGTGAAAGCAACGCAAAAAACCAGCAGAAACACAAACAAACCCAAAAACTTTTTCATTTCGGCAACTCCTTAAATTCCTCTTGCCCGGACCTCGAAAGGCCCTTCGCATTGAAGAACCAGTTCCAATATTTTTTCCCGCATTTCACAGAGATTGCGGAAATGCTCGCCCCAAGAAACCGATTTCCCATCAATGGAATAAGTCGGCTTGGGGCTGGCAGTCAACGATTGTAGTTGGGCGTCGATGTTACTGAGGGATTGCAGTAACGCCGCTTGATTTCCGTTTTGCATTTTTTCCAAAAGCTGGTGTCGGTTCGGGGGCTTCCTCAACCTCGGTCACCGTGGCCGGGTGTTCGCTGCCGCGAATGCCGCAATGGTGGTCGTAACGGGCCCGGGCCTGGTGCTCGTCGTGGGCGCGGATTGTCAGGCCGGGGTTGTCGGGGCGGACCACAAAAAACATTTTGGGGCCGTCGAAAAGTTTGTCGGCCAGTTTTTGGCTGCGAACCTCGGTGGAAAAACCAACCTCTTCTTCGACCGCCCGGATACGTTTTTCCGCCTCATGCCGAATCGTGGCATTGCCAACAATGGCCTTTTCCAGTTCGGCAATCCTGGCCAGGGCCTCCGGGAGGGTGGCCGGCGTTACGGTGGTGACAACCGGCGCCGCTGCCGGGGGGACAGTCGGCGCCGGTGTCGGGGCTGGGGCCTGTTTTTTGGGCTTCGGCTTCGATTTTTCCGCAACCGGCGTCGGGGCTGTTGGGAGAACCGGGGGGGCCGGGGGCGGAGTGGGAACGGCTAACGATGGAGTTGGCGTCTTTGCCATTGGTAAATTCCTTCATCCTTGAAAGAAATTCTGAATTTCAGAAATCGTTTACTTCGGGGCCGGGCCGGCCACTTGCAAAAGCTGGCCGCCAACTTCCCGGAGATAATCTTCGAGCTGCTTTACCCTGGTGGAAGCAGCGGAATTGTCAGGCTGCGTTTTCAACCTGTTTTGCAGGTCCGTCACCTGCGCGGTCAGGGTCGCAACCTGGTTTTCCAGGTCCTTTTCCCGCTGGAACCTGGCTTGGAGCTGCGACAAAACTGGGTCCACGGTAGGGGTTGGGCTCGTGGGTTTGGTGTCCATTTTCCTTTTCCTCGATTAGAGATTTGCTTCCGAATTTTTCCCCGTAAACTGTGTCGAATTCTGGCCCCCAATGGTCCCCCGAATCAAACTCGAACCGGCCCACGTGCTTGAGTTTTACGGCCTGCGTGGCAACCACTTTGGCCCCGATCCGGGCCAGGTCGCGCGAAAAATTCCAGTCCTCGGGGGCGACTTGGGCGACATATTTCCCGTCGGGGCGTCTGACAATTCGGTCCCGGATCGTGAAAGCTCCCCGGTATTCATCCACCCACTTCCGGAGGGTTTCGATTTTTGCCAGCCAGCAGCCGGTATTTATCAAAAGGCCGTTGCGTGGAAATCTGGTATTTCGCTGGTCGAACGTCTCCGGCAGCCGCTTGGCTTCGCTGGTGGTTATCCGACCCAGCACGTTAAAGGGGTCTTTGGGGTCATCCAATCCGGTGCTTGTGAGTCCACGCAAATCCTTAATCGGGACGACAGCGGAAATCACGTCCGCCCCAGCTTTTTCGCGCTCTTCCCAAAGAATGTCGAGCCAACCCGGTTCGGGAATAATGTCCGCGTGAAGCATTACAAAATCAGAGACTTCCGGGGTGTTTAATGCCACACAAAGCAGGCTGTTAAAGGTCAGGCCCAGGAGTGACCCGCATTGATTGCCAAAGATCAGCCGATTTTGAAGGTTTCGCGTGGCACAGTTGAAAAACATCCACGCGCTTTGGATTTCGCCTTTGCCGTCATAGGACGGCATGGCCATGAAAATGGCCCCTGGTTTCGCTTCCATGCTTCCCCCGGAAAAATGGTCTTACTGATCGCTGCGGCACATATAGCGAGGCTCCATAACCTGGGCCACGCCCCGCTCGCTGACTTTGTGCTGAATCCAAACGTCGTTGTAAAATTCCTTGAGGTTGTTGGGCGCGGCCTGGTTAGTTTCGACGCCCCAACATTCGAGGTATTTGAAGGCCTTCTTGGGTTGGCCGAAGAACCACTTCGT
>JAGWKM010000109.1 GCA_028865305.1 Patescibacteria group bacterium
GCTCTCCCGTGTCAAAAGTCTTGTGGCCGACGATCTCGTTTGGATCGCTCATCGGTTCCTCACCCGTTTCGGTGTGAACGATAAATGCGGTCCCACTTGAGACATTCAAGCGCACCAATTTCTTCCCGGATCGACATGGTGGCCGTCGTATGATGTGACCACATGCCGTCGCTGTCTTTCGTGACGATGATTACGCCAAGGACTTCGCCGCGTTCGGCGCGGTCGAGCGCATCGCGCAACAGCTTTACCGAATCGGCTTTGTTCTGCTGATCGAACGGCAATGGCGTCACGAGTTTGACAGGTTTGGTCACGGTGCTTTCCCTTTCTAGACGCGATATTCGTCAGAGCCGAGACGACATGAGGCGCGCACCTGTCGCGCATCCTCGTTATCGCCGTAATCACAATCGCCGCAGCGCGAGCAGATGTTGACGGGAACTGAGCAGCTACAATCTGGACCGCAGCCCGCGTTGCAGCCGCCGATGCTCTGCCAATCATGACCAGCCTCGCAGGCCAAAAATAACCAGTCGCGCATTCGGTTCCTTTTCTAGCTCTCAATCGAGACCAGTTTCAGGTTTTGCCGTTCGTACTAATCGCGCGGCATCCTCGAAGGATTGCGCCAATGCTTCGCGGCGAGCTTCCGACTTTGGGAGCCAGAACGTCACCGCGCTTCGGTCATCGTCCTTCGGCGGATGATGCAGCATCGGCGAACTGTGAAGCACGAAGCGAACGGCACTATATACGATGCCCGTGTTGCTCTGCTTTTCTTCACGCTGCACTTCGTCAGTGAGTTCCTGGCTGTAAATGTTGACCCGCATCGCGTTCCTTCCTCACCCGTTCAATGGCGCGACCATAAAGCCGCGCATCCAAAGTTCCGCGAGCAACGTGTCGGCGAACTGCTCCGGGTCGCTTACATTCGTGCCACTGAATAATTCGATCAGCGCCTCGCGTGCGCCGTTGCCAGGATTGGGCGGTGCCCTGTGCTCGTCTAGGCTGATAACGTCGGCCATGAGCTTTTTTCCTTTCTGATTGGTGGCCGGGACGGCCATATCATCGTTTCGGTCTTGTGGCGCGCCATCTACGGCCCTACCCCGCTCGCGCGGGGATTCCCTTTATGATTGGTTCCACATAGCCAATTCCCAACCTTGCGCCATTTTTACAGCGGCAAGTGCCACGATCCGATTTGGAACGAAACGACCCGGATGCAGCGGGGGATGTTTTTCCATATAGGCGTCCAGCGCCTTTGCGATAGGATCGAGGTCGAGACGATCATCCTTAGGCATGACTGCGATTTCTTCGTATAGTGCCCGCATTTCGTCGTCGGTCATCGGCCCGTTTCCTTTTTGACTATAAACCAATTCCCAAGATGACTTTTTCATAAATTTCTTCGGCTTGCTTTTGTGTTATTTCCGGGTGTTCAAGCATTGTCTCGCTTATTACCCAAGATTTGCGTTGCGCCTCTCGCATTTCTTTTTTCTGCGCTGGTGTCATGGCATCATATCTAGCTTGTGCAGCGATCAGAAGCCGCTCTAATTCTGGATCATTAAAACGTGGCATCTGTTCCTCAATTCGACACGGGCTCGTAAGTCGCGGCAAAAATATCCGGCTTGCATGGATACAGTTCGCCTTTCACGCCACGTATGATCCAATCACCGCTGCTCGCTGTCATCACGCCTTCCATGGTGGTAATGATCGCTTCGACAATAGCGCTATTTTCGCGCTTAAATATGATGTTAGCATCGCCATCGAAAGCGCGAGACGCACCATCCGACATTGGCAGGCGCCAAGCCTCAATTACAACCGGCTTCTTTCTGAATTTTGGCATAGCTTCCTCAGTTGTTCGGCGTTTTATTTGCGGCGCGCTTCGCCATTTCAAGTTCAGCTTTACCGGCGTCGCAATAGACGCAGGCGATTTCACAGGTCACGCCCATTTGCATCATGATCGAGCCGGTGCGTTCGCTGCCGAGATCGGTTGTGATCCAGCCGGTGTCGCCGCAGTGTTTGCATTTCGGCATGGGCCGTTCCCTTCCCGATTTAGTACCAACGCTTATTTACGAATTTCTCGACTAGCTTGGCGTCGGCCTGTTCGCGTCCGAGCGCAGTCGCGCCGTAACCACTGCCAGCAGGCACGCCATCTTCTGTCCAAAGCCCACGATAAAATTCCGCTAGACCTTTTCGCTTGAGCGAGCGACACGCGCGACGAATTTTCTTGCGGTTCAACTTTATGAAGTAGGCGATACTAGCGAACGACATGACGCCGAAATCTTCGCTACCGCTTGCGAGCAGCGCCAAGACTTTAGTTTCGTTGGCGGTCATCACCCGGTTCCCTATTGTTCTCTCGGCCTGCGACCGGAAACTATGCCGGTCTTGCCGAACTTGGCGTAAGCGGCATGACGCGACCAGCCGGTCATGAGGTCTAACCCTCTATTTCATCTAGCGCGTTGCTAAAGAAAAACGCGCCATCAGGAGGTCCGCTCTTAACGCCATCCGGTCCAATTAACATCGCGCCGCGTGCATGCACAGATTGGATACAAGCTAAAAGCGCCTTCCTTGATCTTCCGGCGTGGGCGTAGCGTTTCAACTGCAATGCGTCGCCAGACCCCAATGCCGCGATGCGCTCGGCGATCTTGGGTTTCCTGTTCGGCAGTTTTTGGGGCGGCTCCAGCGGGGATACGAACGCTCGAAGTTTCCCCTCGTACCGGAACCACTCCCGGTGTGTCCGATATTCGGAGAATCTAGCGTGCAATTCCCTTTCGAGCGTCTCGTCACCTTCCAATATCGCCAAAAGCTTTAGTGGTTCCGGGCTGCTGGAACATAAACTAGCGAAACGGGCGGCTGGGTTGCGCGCTACGCCAATTTTCAAACGCCCACTTTCCGGTGCCAAGGCAAAATAAACGGTCATTGTCGAGCCCTCGCGGTGGCTCTATTCTGGATACGATTGCGCTGCGCTCGCAAAATAGCCATCTCGCTGTCTTTTTTCAATAAACGGCGGTCCAGAGATGACAGTTCCCGGCGTTCTCGGGAAGTCAAAAATTTTCGCCAGTCTCTTGTCACGCGATTCATATGATGTTATATGCATTAAACGGAATAGAAAGTAAAGCCCCTTGGTGGGCATCCCGGCGAGAGCCGGTGGAGATCGAAAGAAGCCACCATGACGCTTAAAGAACATAATAAATGGCTGCGTTGGTTCTTGCGTATTGCGGCGGACGAAGTGAAGCGGCGCGATTGGTTCAGGGCTGCGGAAGCCTACCGCGCTGCGGCGCATCATCGCGCTGTAATGGATACGGCAAAAAA
>JAGWKM010000110.1 GCA_028865305.1 Patescibacteria group bacterium
ACACCCACATTTCCATATGAAATTAACCCGTCGCTGAAAATTCCCGTGGATGCAGTTATTTCGCTGAAAATTCCCGTGGATGCCGTTATTTCCGGGAAAGTCTGCGGAACTGTCCATGCGTTGTTGACATTGACTAAAGCGGCCGACGTTGAAACATTGGGCAACAATATCTGAGAAGCTGAGGTGACTTGTCCCCCCGAATTGACTGAAATTGACGGCATGTAGACCACGCCGGACACTACATTTCCATAGTTGGCGGCTGTTACGCCGGTGCCAGCCAAACTCGGATTGGGATAATTCCCACTAAGCACCCCTCCGGCCGCTCCGGTCGGAGCCGCTCCCGTAATTTGAACGTTGCGAGCTGAAGATATTCGTCCATCAGTTCCGATGGTTATTTGCGAGACATCCTGGCTATCGCCATAAACTCCCGGAGATACCCCGGTTACCGTGATGCTCGACGCGGTTTGATTGGCGGCGAATGTTCCAGTGGCGATGGACGTAATCGGAATGGCGGTATTAATCGACGATGCCGGAATAGAGATTGCTGAGGTGGAAACTTTGGTAATGCGTCCAGAGTTGTCAACAGTGAATCCTGGCGTTACGCTTGCCGATCCGTATGCGCCTCCGATAACGCCATTCGCGGCTACGCTGGATGCGATGACTCCCGATCCAAGCGTCCCCGCCGCAACTTGAGAGGCGGGGAGATTGACTCCTGAGCCAAGCGTGCCGGCTGAAATGTTTGCCGCCGGAATTGTCATAGACGCTTGGCTGATTGAGTAGAGCCTCCCATCCGTCCCCACATTTAATTGCAGGCCTTGGCCATTGGATGGATTGCCGAATGTTCCAGGAGAGACTCCGGTTACTGTGATGCTCGACGCCACAATCTGCCCAGAGAGCGTTCCGGTTGAGAGCTGCGAGAGCGGCAGAAGTCCGTTAATGCCGCCGGAAAGTCCTGAAATATTTCCCACAACTACGGAGCCGGACACGCCGACGATATTTCCGCTGGAAATGACTATGCCATCCGGTAATTGTCCGGGTTGAATGGCAGCTAATGGCACATTGTATAAATTAGCTCCTGAAATCTGCGGAGACGAAACCCACACCGGACCGTCCGATCCGTTGCTTTGCAAAATTGACAAACCGGGATTCCCGGGCAACAATGTATTCATGATGCCATTGCCGGAAAAGTAGACCAACGAGCCGCTAGAAACGTCTATAAAGTTCTGCCCCGTTCCTCCGTATTGCGTTCCCACGGGAGAACCTTGCCATGAACCGAAAGATATATTCCCAACCCCCGTAATGCCGCCGTAAGCCCCAGAAACAACGGTGCTTGAGATGGTTCCTCTGATCAACTGATCAGAGTTCAAATCTGTAAGATAAGTCCCTGAACCGATAAAGACCCCGGCGGTCATGGTAGAAACGGTCATGCTTGAGATTGAGAAGTTCCCAACGTTAAGTTGTCCTCGGATGGTCGCGCTTGAAACATTGAATTGAGCATTTTGAGGCGTCGCGCTATTCTGGATGCAACTGGGGCAAAATTGGGCCAAAGCCGGACTCGCGGTTATGAGAGAAAATAAAAGGGCGATTACTTGCTTCAATTGAACCTCCCGCGATTGGGCGCTTTTATTTTCTCACTTATATCAAGATTTGAGATGCCATGTTCCGGCAGCCAACATCCGCACCAGTCTGGATGCGCCATTCCGGCGCGCCATGAAAAATTGGTCGCGATTTCCAGAGACTGATTAACTGAGCAGCGGTAGCAGAGTCCGCTCATGCCTATCGTTTTAACCGCAGAGCAGCGTAGGCATATGCCATTTTTTGGCATTTGAATTAAAAAGATAGTTTCGTATTTTTGCATGGTTTATTATAGCTAAAAATTATGAATATAATTCCCTGATGATGATAATTCCGGAACCCCCTGAAAATCCGGGGTTGCTCGCTCCGCCCCCGCTTCCTCCCGCGCCGACTGCATATGAATACGACGCCGATAGAGGAATGGGAAAAACAGCTTTTACAAAAGCTCCGCCGCCACCGCCGCCGCCCCAGCCATTGTAGGCGTTGCCTCCACGTCCAGTATTGGGAGCCGAATTCTGGTATAAGCGGCCGCTTACACCGCCGAAAAAACTTTGGCCGCCATTAACCGCCGCAGTGTTATTTTCCAGATACGCTTGATTTCCACCTTTTTGCCCCGGCAGAGAATAAAAAAGGCCGGATATTCCGCTTCCCAAGCCACCGGCCCCGCCGCTGCCCTCAGCTCCAGGCTGACCTCCTGATCCCCCTCCGGCCGTGAAGGCTCCGAAGGTGGTGGCTCCGCCCGGATTTCCTCCTATCGCTCCCGTTCCGCTCGTTGCTCCCGCGCCTCCGCCCCCCCCTCCCACCATTGAAACGATGAGGCGCACGACCCCGCTTGGGACTGAATAGGTCCCCGAATCTGACGTAAATACAGTCTCCGTTATTTTTTGGCTTGCCTTGGGGAGGAATAGCTGCGCCCAAAAACTATTGGGCGGCGTGGGAGGAATCGCGTTGCCGATGTTGTTGTCTTGGAGGGAGACATAGAGATTTCCGGCGGAAGATACAATTGAGTTTTTAAAATAAGGAGTCGCCGCATCCCATTCCGCGATGCCCTGGGCAAGGAGGTATGAAACTTGATAGGAGTTGACTAAATCGACTCCGTTGCGATCCTCCAAATATGGCGCGAAGACTTGCTTGTATTGCGAGGCGCTCCATCCAAGCGCCCAAGTGGCCAATGCCTGAATGACGGCGGGGTCGTTCGAGAAAACGGGCGAACCGAGGCTTTGAAACGCGCCGAATTGCTCGACTTGTGATACCCCAGCAGTCGAGGCGAATATTGACGATGTTTTACGGACTATCTTGGACATCAGTAGTAGTATTCCTCAATGATTATGATTCCAGAGCCGCCGTTTCCACCCCCTCCACCATTCCCGGCACCTCCAACTCCTACGGCGTAGGCAATGCTTCCAGGATTATTTACGATGCCTTCGAGATATCCTCCAGCGCCACCGCCGGAACCGCCCGATCCGTTGGCTGAGCTGCCCCCTCCTCCGCCCCCTGAATTGGCGGCGGCTGAATCGCCGGAAGAGCCGCTTCCGGTCGCTCCTCCGCCCCCAAGCGCGGAGGATGCTCCAGGGCCGCCGAGGTAGCCGTTTGAAGTGGCCACAACTCCGGCTCCGTAAGCACCCGAAATATTTACGCTTCCTCCCGATGCCGAACCTCCTCCCCCCCCTG
>JAGWKM010000111.1 GCA_028865305.1 Patescibacteria group bacterium
CGCCTGTGGCATAATGAAAGTATGCGGCCGTCCACTGGAAAGCACAAGCCCATATACAAAACCGGCACTGTACCCGAACGAAAACATGCTGGTGACACCTTGACCAGGACGGGCCGCTACCGATTCGATCATAATATGCTCGGCGTCTAAAAGTAACGGATACCAGACTTTCCACCAAGTGGCATAGTCCGGCTTCTCTTTACCACCTATTTTCACAAGCGGGACCGTTGCACAACTGTGAGGCGGCCCTAATAGAAAAAGAGCTCCCCGCTTCCCGGGGTCGATACCCGCAATCATCCCTCGATTTCCTTCTGTTTTTCCATCGCCTCGGCAAACGCAACAGCCAAATTCTCCCGGTAGGCCCGGCGCAAATTCTTACTCGCTTGGTCGAATCCTTGCCACGAGATTTCTCCCGCTTTCCGGCTCGCATTCAATTTTCGCCTATCTTGAATGTAGTATTGTTTTGCCTGCTCCCGGCAACAAACATAACAGTCCAAATAGCGGCCGATCAAAAGATGCTCCGCAGCCCAGTTCCAATCGTACCGATCCCATGCAGCCATTGCTTCAAGCCGATTCGGAATCCAGCCGTTAGGCCATTCCTGGCGAAACCGCTCTTTTTCTTCACAGGCTTTGTGCCGATCGAGAATTTCCGCGGTAAGACGAGCTATCATTTCCGATACCTCTCTCCAGTCCAGCATTCGGCCGCAACCGGAATCCCGATCTGCTGAGCCCACGCCGGAACCGTTTCCATGCACTGCTTCAGCAAATAAGAATCGGCTTTCTCGTGCGGCACCTCGCAAACGATTTCATCATGGACTGTCAAGACAACCGGATAACCAGCTTCTTCCGCCTCGAACATGCCGTTCACCAGAAGATCACGAGCCATGGCTTGTACCACATTCTCTGTCAAAAGACCGCCATAGGCAACGATTCTTTTCCATTGCCCGAGTTTCCATGCGCTATACTCGAATGCGGCTCGAATATCCGGTTCTTCCGGCGTACTCCACGGCATGGCCTTGCGAACCGGCTTGGGATCGAAATACCATAGTTTGCGGCCAGAGGGCAAGCGGGCAGTCAACCATCCGTTTTCCAGGCGGTATTCGATTCCGTAGCTTTCGACCGGCCGAGAATCCCATACACACCGCACGGCCGCATCTTCCAACGCATACCAAAGCTTGGGAACAGCGGGCGCGAATACGGTCCGGTATTCCCGGATGGCTTCTTGGCACAAATCTTCCGGCAAATTGGCTCCGTACCGGCTCTTGAATTTGCGCCATCCCATCTGGAAGCCGCAGCCCAGCACTACACTCTTGCCGATCGTGTATTCTGCCAGATCGGTCTTTGCGACAGGCCGCTTGAAAATCTTGCTCGCCATGTCGGTATAAACAACCGAGCCTTTTTCGATCACCTCACAAGCAGTATATTGCTGGCCCGCAAGAGCTAGAACGATCACGCACTCGATTTTGCTGTAATCCCCGATAACGAAAATGTTTCCCGGTCCGGCAACCAGAAGATGGCGCAGTCCTGAAGCAACGGCTTCAATCGGATTGCCATACATGGCAGACACAAATTTCGCATCACCCGTTTGCAAAACAGATACAAGTTGGTGCGGGTCTACCGCTTCGCTTTCTACCTTGAGAGAAGGCCGAGGAAAATTCTGCGGCTGCAAAAGGCGCCCAGCCCACCGACCTGTAATAGCGCCATGATACTGCAACAGACCGTGTGCCCGTCCATCTCTCCCAACACACGCTTCCATAGCCGCCAGCTTCTTGATGCTCGCGGACGATAACTGGCGGCGCAGTTTAAGAGCTCGCCAGCAATCGATTGGAATCTCAACCACAGGAGAAATTTCTCCGGCATCTGAATCGTCCGTTTCGATCTTCAACGCCCGATCGATAGTATCTTTTTGCAGATTCGGAAGTATGAGTCCGTTACTAGCAAGCCACGGCAATAAAGCGGGCGACCCCGGCTTTTCAATTCCGGTGAGTGCGGTAAACTCTTTTGCCAGCGGAACCGAGGCATCGCGGCAAATTTGCTGACAATGCTTGACCAAGGCGAGATCAAGCCGGATACCTCGCCGGTTAATAGCTTGATCTAGCAGCCATACCTTTCTCTCGGCCGCCCCCAAACCTCGCAGGTGCCGGTGCAGTTCTTCTTCAACACGTACATCCTGTTTGCAATAATTCACGATTCTCGCGAGTTTCTGGTCCGCTTTTGTAGCTTCTTCAGCTGCCTTTAAGCGCCCATAAGCTAGCGTCTCTTTTGTTCCTTCCGTATCTTTTTGGAAACCAAGACGTATGGCAGTAGCCGCACGCTCCAGCTTAAGCGGCAAACCCTTCATGGCACACACCGCCATCGTATCGTGCCAGCGTTCGGCTGGGATTGCCGGCCAACCCAAACGCCGATGCATGATGTTTTCCCAGATCGCCTGCTCAAAAGCGGCATTGTGGGAAACGAACATGACCGATGGATCGGTTACCAACCCTACCAGTGAGTGACCCGGCTCATAAGCAGACGGCTGAAAAGCGGCGGGAGACTGGCCGTCAACCGAATACGCCAGGCATATGATTTCCGTACTGGGGTCTTCAGAATAACGCCATGCACCCGCTTTTTTCAGATCGCAGCGCGACCAAGTTTCGAAATCGAGAATGACAGAGATCATTTGAATCGACAAAACAAGAGCCGGAAAGCGTGGACAAGATAATACCAAGCCAATATGGTCCTGCTCGGGCGATGATTGTAATAGATACAAAAGCTGAAATCGGGACCGACAAAACCACCCATTCCATACTTATAGTTTATGTCTTTTACAGCTTTAGAGAGCCGTTTTGCCGCTTCAGCCAAATCGAACGTCATTCCGTTTTCGACTCTGAATGACACCATACACTGCCCAGGAAGAATCGGTCCGGTAAAATAGTGCATTTTTACTCCTAATCTCCAAAAATCCGCTCCCGTTCCGCCGGGGAGCGAGCGGAACGGGAGAGGTCAAATCCTTAGGAGAGAGGAGCACCCTAAGGATCGAGACAAATCAGAACGGGGTGTCATCCGCGCCGGCATACGGGTCCTCGGCAGTAATCGATCCGGCATAACCTTTAAAAATTTCCGCGGAAGAAGCGCCCCCAATCCGCGGGCCATCTGCCACCCATAACACCTGGTTGAGATAAGCTTTCACGCCAGAATACTCTCCGACCCCACCTTCCGAGCCACTTTTGTA
>JAGWKM010000112.1 GCA_028865305.1 Patescibacteria group bacterium
GATGATGTCGAAGCCGTGGTCGAACGGATTTTTCGCAACCTTTCCGGCAATGAGGCCCGCGATGTGCGCGGCGTCCATCACGGAAACTGCACCAACTTCTTTTGCGATGGAAGAAATCGCGCCGTAGTCCAATTCGCGCGAGTATGCGCTGTAGCCAGCAAGAACGATTTTCGGTTTCTCCTTCTTCGCGACCTCGCGCATTTCGTCGTAGTCGATTTCGCCCGTCGCCGTGTCTTTCATTTTGTAGCGGACGAAGTTGAAGATTTTCGTGAGATACGTCACCGGGTGGCCGTGCGTTAAGTGCCCGCCGTGGGAGAGGTCCATGCCGAGCACCGTGTCGCCCGGCTGAAGCAGAGCAAAATACATGGCGACGTTCGCTGGCGCGCCGGAGAGGGGCTGGACGTTCGCGAACTGGCAATTGAAAAGTTGTTTCGCGCGGTCGCGAGCGATGTTCTCGACGACGTCGGTGTAGAGCTGGCCGCCGTAGTAGCGGGCGCCGGGGTAACCCTCGGAATATTTGTTCGTCATGACAGACCCGAGCGCCTGGCGCACGGCCTTCGAGACGTAGTTTTCGGAAGGGATAAGCTCCAAGCCCTCCTCTTCCCTATGCTCTTCACCGGTAATCGCATCAAAGACCTCTTGGTCCTGCTTTTGTATGAAATCGTAGTCCATAAATTTAGGATTTTTTCTTAAATAAAACTCGAAATATATCGACAATGGCCAAGAGGAAGCACGCATAACTGGTCCATATCGGCACAATTGCCCAGAGAAGCGAGTCGCCCTGAATATAAGAAACCATTATCTTTCCAGTTACGAAAAGAACGACGCCTAAAATCAAAAGAACTTTCCAAGATAGTTGCTTTCCCATTAGGTTTCTCTTTGGAAGAGATTATTAGCCGCTAAGGAACCATTATAGAGGAATTTATTTGATTCCCCAATCTTTCTTTGGGAGTCCGGACTGCAAAATCATCCCCTTCACTGTTCGGGGCTTAAAACTTTTCGTTCCGTGCCGCGGGACGCACACCTGCCTCATCATTCCTCCAGAAAAGCCAACATAAAAGTGGTGACTGCCTTCAATGTGATTAAGGTGGAACCCATGCTCCTTCAGCACCTCCACGATATCAGTGTAGGTCCAGTTGAAAAGATTATTGGGCATGGCGGCCTACACGCGTGTGAACCCAAAATACCGCACGTCTATAGGAGACGGGATGGGCTTGTTGGTCTGCAATTTATTCCAAATGCTTTCGTACTCCGAATCGGGTTTTTGGTTCAAAGGCGCAACACGCGAACCCTTTATTTTCTTTTGAGAATTAACGTACCCGCGAATCGCTTCCTGCAGATTGAACATGACCACGTCGTAGTCTTCGCCTTCCACAACGATATTGAATTCCAAGGCCACCCCATACCAGGTGTCTTTCTCTCGGAATACGATACTCCGCACGGCTCCTTTTTTAGCGGTATTCATAGCCACTCAATACTATACCAATCTGGGTTAATTAAGAAATATTTATGATTTAAGTCTTATTTTCAGGCTTGTTTTCGTTCCTTGACCAGGGAAAAGACCATTTCGTGAATTTCCTTCCTCGGCAAAATGTTGCCGGATGTGTCGGCGCATTCTATTTTCTTCCAGTTGCGGTTTGATTTGATGAGTTCCAAGGCGCTCTTTTGCGCGGCTTCGAGGTAGGCCGTGTCTTGCTCCACGGTGTCCTTCTTCCCTTTTGCGTAGCGCTTTTTGCGGACGGCGTCTTTCTGTTTCAAAAGCTGGACCACGCTTTTCATCGGGAGGTGGAGGTAGATGATGAGGTCGGGGCGCGGGAGGCCGAAAACTTTATGCTCCATGGTGTCGAGCCACTTCAGGAAATATTTTCGCTTTTTCGCATCTTTAATCTTCCCTGCCTGGTGAAGCTGGTTCGCGGAAACGTAGCGGTCGAGGATGACGGTGTAGCCGTCCGCGAGCCACTTCTCGATTTTCGGTTTTGATTCAAAGCGGTCGGCCGCGTACATGACGGAGGCGACGAACGGGTCCATGTGCAAGAAATCGCCGTACTCGCCGGTCAACATCGCACCGATGAAGTGGCCGAAGAAGTTTTTGTAGTACTGCGGGAAATCGAGCGTTTTCACTTTGACGCCCTCTTTCTTGAGGCGCGCCACGAGGAGCTTCGTCTGCGTAGCCTTCCCCACGCCGTCCGTGCCGTCTATCACTATGAGCCTGCCGCGCTTCGCCATGCGGGCAGTGTATCAGGCGGTGATGCCTTTCCCGGAGTTGATAAATACGACACGCCGTTTTTCAAGGCCCTCGCCGCGTATCCAATCGGCTGCGGAGAAAACGATGGCGCTCGACGGCTCAACATCCACATGGTTGCGCGTGCGGTGGTACGCCCGCCAAATCGTTCCCTCGTGGGCTTCCAGAATAATTCCTTGCCCTTTTTCGATCCGTTCGTTGATTTCATCTCTCAAAACGAGCGGGTGGTATGCCGTGAGTGCCGCCGCTGCGCTGGGGCCGTCATGCTCAAACGGGCGGATGCCGATAACGGCGATGTCGATGTCTTTTTTCTCAATGGCACGACATAGCCCGACCCACCCTTCTCCCTGCCCGACCGGACACACAACCATCATGGGCACACCGGTATAGAGGTGTTCGATGTCATCAATAATTTTTTCGAAGCCGTCCGCTTCTCCTGCGGTAACATCGATGATTCGCTCTTCCGGATTTTCGCGCGCAAGCGCGATGATTTCTTCCGAAGAAAGATACTGCGAGAGATTGGTTTCTTTGACCGTGGAAACTTTCTTCAGTTTCTTTTTTACTTTTTCTGAATCGTGTTCGTCAATAATGGAAACAACCTCTATCCCGGTTTTATTGAGCATGGTGCCGAGCGAATAGCCGCCGTTGCCGGCCGTGACGAGCGCTACCTTGTCGGGCGGATCGCCTTCTATCCGCTCTAAGATCGCGGCGGAGCGGTAGTCTTTCCAGGTGCCCGTAGGCAACTTGCTGCCGTCCCAGATAAACAGCTCACTGAGCCCCAGCTCCTTGGCCAAGACCTTATCTTCATATACCGGCGGCGCGGCTATGGCCTCTTTTCGTTCATGCGGCATCGTGCCTTTATAAAATATTTTAGAGAAAAATCAAATTTTCGGCTCAAAAATTTCCGCGTTTCGGGCTGGGGCGGTAAACTGTAGCGATGCGCCAGTACAACAACCTCCTCAAAAAA
>JAGWKM010000113.1 GCA_028865305.1 Patescibacteria group bacterium
ATCAGCGACGTTTGCGACGTGACTTCCGATACATGATCCGAGCACCGCGTTGAAGGTTTAAGTCCGCGTTTGACGGCGGCTACCGCTTCTCGTCCCGACCTGCTTGATCGAAGGCGCGCGGTAACTCGGCATACCATATCTTGCGCCCCTTTCCAAGGACGTACCACTAGCCCTTGGTTGATCGCCGCGCGTAATGTTTGTCGCCATTCTACTCTCCACCGACCGCTTTGAGATTGCCGCCTTTCTTGTGCTCCGGTTTCGGCATCGGAGCTTCCTGCTGCTGCTTCGGAAGTTTTCTGATCTTGTCGAGAATCATGGATTCCATCGGCGGCTGCAACAGGCGTACCAGCATTTCCTTGTCTATCACCTGACCCTTGTAGAGCGTGAACGCAAGCTGCCGTAAATCCTCCATGAAAATCGGACTGTTCGAGTGTGCATCAACTTTAACAGTAAAGTCCGGCGTAAATTGCTTGGCAATGAAACGCTTGTTTTCTTCATCGGTATAATGCGTGTCATCGTAAGTCCGCATCAGCTTCAAATAGAGCGTTGCGAGCTTTTCAAGATTATCCTCAACGATTAGAGCGCGCTTTTTGGCGCGCGATGCTCCGAGCCGCGCAAGCTGTGAGGCGTGCCCCGCCGAGCGTACACCTTCCTCGCCGTGACCGGCCAGGATTGGCGAAATACCGGAAGCCTCCGCAAACATGGAATCAATCTGGTCAATCTCGCGCCACAGGTTTTCCGGCAAATTAGGCGTCAATTGCTCGGCCTTGGCGTTCGGCATATCGGTCGCCAGCAAGCCGCCTTCGCGGTTCAAGGCAAAATTCTTCTCGTCGAAAATGCCGCTGAATCCGGTCAAAACCTTTGGTGGATTGACCTGTTTTTTGAGCAATTCGAGAATTTCGTTCATCCGGTTATTACGTAGTTGCTGCAACGGAATGAGTTTCTGGACCTCGCTCATGCCCCAGAAATATTCAGGCATCGGCGTCGGACACACCTGCGTCAGCGGCGATTCGCCTTTCAGAAACAGTTTTTCGTTCGGTCGGTCGAATATCACCACGTCAGGATCGGCAATCGTGACCACCTGATAATCGTCGTTGGTATCGTCCCAAACATAAAGCTCGCGGATTTCGCACGTTTCCTCGGACACGTTCGGCTGCATCTTGTTCTGACCATTCAGATCAAGATTGACCGTGCCCTGCATATTCGGACTGGTTGCCGACAACACAATGCGGTCAACCGCTTCCGGCATGTCCGACATTTTGTGCTGTTCAATGTTGATGCGCTTGATTATGTCATCGCGCCTCGGATGACCGAAAATTCGACGGTAAAGCTCTGATTTCGTAATGTAATAAATGTGAACGAAGGCTTCTTGGTTATCGAGTCCAGGCGTATCCTCGCGCAACACGCCAACATATTGCGGCGCGACCATGTACGGCTTGAACTCGACCGTATTGCCCTGCTTGACCACAACCGTCTTGATGAATGTCGAAGCGTAAGGCATCGACCAACTGAGCGCCGTATTGAATACCAGATCGGCATCAGTATCGTGCCAGCGGTCGTTCAGCGCCTGCATGAGCGGCAGGATGCGCGCGTTCTCGGATGGATCGACCGCAGCGCCGAGCAAAATGGAAAAGCGCGTCGTCTCAGCCGAATACATGAACGACGTAAGCTGGTCGATGTGCGAATAGATTTTATTGAACTGCGCCGGGCCATCCTCAGGCCCATTGCCGAATAGGAACCATGAACGCCAGCTATCGTAGTCGCCTTTGCGATCCTCGCGTGAAACGAGGCATTTTAACATAATGTCGTTGTAAAATTCCTCACGCTTCTGAGGATCGCCCGGGATGATCATCGCTTGAGCTTCAAATTCTCATGGTCAGCGATATAGCTGCCGATGCGCGGACCCGAAAAATTCCCGACCTGACGCGGCGATACGCCAACACGCTCACCGTGAACCGGCGGCGCAATTTTGACGTTGCCGATGCTTTTCGGATCGGCCCAGATGACGCCGCTATTCGACTTGGCAATCCCCGGCTGTGCTTCGCCCTGACGGGTCGATTTGATGTCGCTGCGCTTGAAATCAATCGCAAGCTGTTTCAGCGTGCGGTCAATTCCCTTTGTCCGGTCGTGTATGATTCCCGCCATTTTCACCCCTAAGACTTTCAGCCAATCCCGGATGGCTATAGTCGCCTCTCACCCTCACACCTACCACTAATTGAATGATTTTTCCATTGGATCGCAATTCGCACGTCTTGCGCGCCACCGGCTTCGGCTCGCGGCGATATTCGACATAACGGGTATGGTCGCGGTTCTCCATGACCGCCACCTTGCCCAAGCGCCATTCGCTCAAAGCCTTGGAAATCCGCCGTTGCGCCCATTCCGACATCGGCAGGCGTCCGTCGATGATCCTGACCATGAGCGACTTGCTGATGCCGCAGAGATCGGAAAATAGGGCAATGGATATGCCGCGATTCTGATCCTCGGCAAAGCGCCGCAAATGCTTGAGCAAATCCTTGCGCGCCGTAACGACGTTCATTGCATTTTCGATCCGTAGATGCCGATGCGTTTCAAATAGTCAGAAACGCTACGTTGGGTCGCCAACTGCTCCGGCGTGTATGGTTCCTGTGCTTTGCTGATGCCCCGCGTGATGCGTGCTTGCATGAGCGTTGGCTGTAGCTGTTCGGCATAGGCCGCACACGCGAGAGCCGTAGCAATCACGCGATCATCCTTGCCACGACCCTCGGCGGCGATATTTCCCTGATCGCGCCGCACAGATTTCATTTCATCGAGCAAATCAGTCGAGCGGATGGTCAAGTATCCGCGCTCGAAATAGTCCTTAAAGTACGCCAGCATCCGTTCCTTGGTCGCCGCCGTCGTCAGCCATCCTATGCTGGACGATAGGCCACTAATGCTGTCATTTTTGCGCCAGAGATAATGCTGCATGGCCGTGAGCACGTCCATTAACCCTCGGCCCGTACTTCCACCGATAACAGTTGCCTGACGCCTGAGATTGCGAAGCTCGTTAATGACGGCTTGTCCAGGCCCATTGACCTCAAGGTTAAGTGTGGAGTTTCTGTAGGCACCCGCGAGGTGTGAAATAACCCATGCAAATTGATAAGTGTTGAGTTCGCTGGTTGCAAATTCTGCCACCTGTTCAAGCCCGTCTGCATAACATCGGAATATATTG
>JAGWKM010000114.1 GCA_028865305.1 Patescibacteria group bacterium
GAAGTCCTTGCCGGAACTCACAGCCAAACACGGCAAGAATGCAGCCACAGTGGCGGACATTTTCAGCCGCCACTCCGAACTGGCCCGCCAGGATGCTAACGATGCTGGGGCCTGGATAGGAAAAAACAGCGACCGCACCTTCCGTCAAACACATGACGGCAATAAAATTGCGAAAGCGGGGGGCAACGATTACGGGTCTGCCGCTGCTCGGGACTATTGGGCACGGTCTGTCAATCATCGGCTGGACTGGAATGAGGCCTTCGATGGAACTTTAGCCGGCGCCACGGAAAAAGAGCGGTTGGACATGCTCAAAAAAGATGCCGGAGAATTTATATCGGGCCGTCATATCGACTTTGCCAATGACTTTGGAGGCGGGAGAGCCGGGCGAATGGGGCAGCAACTTTCGTACCAACGGAAGTACGTTTTTAACTCGGCAGCCGATCATTTGGCTTATTACCGGGAGTTCGGGCAAGGGTCTACGTTGCTCGAAAACCGGACACGCGAGCTGCGGAACACGGGCAAGATAATTGCCTTGATGCGTCGGCTAGGGGCCCGGCCGGAAGAAACTATTACCAATTTTGTCAAGGACTGGATAGATAAACTGAACGAAAGCGACCCGGTAAAGGCGAAAGCTCTGTCCGAGCGTTTCAATTCCGAGATGGGAAATACCTGGAAATTGCTTACGGGCACCGTCGGTCATCCGGCCGACAGCTTCGTTCGCCGTCTTGAGGCATCGATTCGCCACACGATTGGAATTGCAAAAACCGGCCTGAGTGTTTTTTCTCTTCCTAATGACTTGGTGTTGCGCGCCTCACATATGGCAGATTATAGCGGCGGCCGGTTTCGCGGCTCCGTGCTTGGGCAGATAAAACAGTTTACCGACGCAGCCCTTAACTTGTCGAAAGATGATAAACGGTGGCTCATGGCCCAAATGGGTTCACGGTGGGAAAACGCCTTGCGTCCCATCGACCCGCATTTGATAGATCATCCCGGTTTCGGTGCGGTCTACAAATTCAATGGTCATGTGGCAAACTCTCTGGGCCACAGCTATTGGGATAATACTTTCCGCACCGGTAACCTCGCGAATGATGCCAACATTTTCGCTCGCGAGCAGCATTTGCCGTTTTCCCGGGTAAGCTATATGGAGGGCCTACAGCGGTTCGGGATCGGGGAAAAAGAGTGGAATGTCCTTCGTGAGGTTGAGACGCAGAAACTTAGCGACGGACGCCCGGCACTAGTTCCCGAGACAATTCTCGAAACGCCGTTAGAGAAGTTCCGGCAAATGGTATCCGTTAACGACCCTTCGGATAGTCTCTTGCGCCGCACAAGAGCCGATCTTGCCGGGAAATACCGAAACATTCTCGGCGAATTGGCCGATCGTGCCACAAGCGCGACTTCTCTGGAAAACCAAGCAGCACTCCATCTAGGAGAAATCAACCCGAACAGTCCTTATTCGACCGTGATGCGGTGGACGCTTCAATTGAAAGGATGGGGGCTCAACTACATCCGCAATCATCTCGACCGCGAATTACGCGGCCATTATACGAATTATGTCTCTGTGGGCCAAGGTCTTCGCGACATGGCAATAGGAAGAAACAACTCTGGCCTTGTAGGCTTGTCGCGTCTCATGGCAAAAGGCATGGCTGTCGCTTATGTTACGAACGCTTTGCGGCAAATGGCGTCGGGCGAAACCCCCCTCAATCCGTTCGATTTCGATAGCGAGAAACACAACGGATTTATCAATACGCCGGGTGCTCAAGCAGCAGCCGGGGCGTTCGCCAAACAGGGTCTTGGGCTTTATTCCGATTGGATACTGGCCCAGGGAGCCCCGGATGAAAAAATATCGGAGAAACTATTCGATCTGCTTGGGCCAGTGCCTGAAACCGCCGCACAAATCGGAGACTTGGGGTTGACGGCACTTCGGCAGATCGGCAAAGAGGAAGGCATGACAGACGAACAAAAGGGGCGTGATCTCCAGCGTCTTTTTAGCACCGGTTGGCGTATAATTCCGGGGACTCAGGCATGGTATTCGAAATCCGCGTTGGACGCCATGGTCTACGATAATGTGGCCGAAGAACTCAACCCGGGTTTCAAGGACCGGTTGCAACAGCGGGCTCAGGCACGCGGTCAATCATATTGGAACCAATAAAGGACAGCCTTGATGAAAATAGATCCTGAAACCCTTCAAGAATGTGGCGCGTGCCAGGAAGATATGGATTCCTTTATGAAGCACGCGCACGGACACGATATTACGGCTGAGCTAACTACTCGCCATGCCGACAAGTTCGACTGGGATTGGGCGGCCTCACGGCTCCTTAATCGGGAAGGTAAAGCCGAATATGCCCGTGTCCGCCGGGAAGCCCATGCCGAGCACAATGCCGCGATCGAACAGTCTCATGCTGCTTTCCATGGCGCGGTCCAAGGTCGCAAGCCCTCTGGATGGGGGAGTTTTGCCAAGGATCATGCAGCGTTCGCCAAGGCCGCAGCAGAATCCCGCGGTGCTGCAAAAACGAACCTTATCCGCCGGAAAGCCGAGGCCTTTGGCCACCTGTATGAAAGGCACAAAGCATGACGGCTAACCCGAATTTCCTTAAGATTCTCAAGACACACGTCAAAGGAAAAATCCGCGGTATCCGGGATAGTCTGCCTTCCGGCTATGTTGTCGGCCGGCTAAGTGCGAGTCCCGGACCGGCCGAACTTATTTCTCTCGATTCCTTGCAAAAAGCGGTTTCGGCGATCGGTACCGGAATAGCCACGTTATTGTCTGCGCTCGATACTATCGGAGCCACGCAGGGGTCTCTGCTCTACCGTAGTGCGACAGCGTGGACGGTATTGACACCTGGAACATCTGGCCAGGTGCTTGGGACTTTTGGAACGGGTGCTAACCCCGCATGGACAACAGCCGGTATTGGTGCCAACCCAACCGCCACAGCCGGCGACCTGGCTATCAACGGCACGGCGACATCTTTCATGCGCTCGGACGCGGCCCCCGCCGTTCAAAAAGCATCGGCCGCACAATTCGGTATCGTAAAAGCCGACGGCACGACAATTACGGTCGGCGGAGGTGTAATATCGGCTGCGGCTCCGTGGACCAATTATGTTCCGACAGTTTCGGCCAACGCGATAGCTTGGATAGGAATCTAATATGCTTCTCGACACG
>JAGWKM010000115.1 GCA_028865305.1 Patescibacteria group bacterium
AGGTACGCGTCACGAAGGTCCGCGCCATGAAGGTACGCGCCACCAAGGTTCGCGCCATGAAAATCGCGTTTGCCTTCTTTATAAGCCTGCAGCAGTTCGTCGCGTGTCATTTTGAAAGCCTCCGTTAAATCCGGGATTGATTGTCAGTCAAGGGTGGCGCGTTGCGCCAGTTTACACGTTTCCTTCGTAAACCGTTTGGCTGTCTTCGATCTCAAACCCGCAGCCTTCCGGCGTGCCAGCATCAAACGCCCACGTGAGCCAATACTCAATGTTATCTTCGGCGGCTTCGGCCTCACCATATTCAAATTCGTGTTTTGTGCAGCCGCTTGTAAGCGCGCGCTCCATTGCGTATTCACGCAATTCAGCCAAGTCGTTTACGCTAACGCTGATTTGAACTTGATAAGCCTGCCTCATTAGAGCCTCCATTCATTAGGGCCTTCGGCGAGGTTGCCGTTGATAGGCACCATTGAGATGCCTATCGGCTGCAATCTCACTTCGCACGGCGCACGCGGCAATAGTCGCCAGCGCCACAATAGAATGTGCCGACATAGCGCACGCCATTGATGCCCATGAACTCGATCGCGCGGCGCTTGTCTCCCATATCCGAGCAATACTCGGCGCCAACATGACACCATTCCGACAAGGGAGCGCCCGGCCAATTAATAGCCTGCCAGCGTCCCTCTTTCTTGGTGACGTAGGCAAAATATGTGTCGGGCGGATTGTGCAGAAATTCGAAAATCTCGCAATCTGACCGCTCGGAATTGGTCGGCGGGTTGATGTGCGCGACCTGTTCCGGCTTGTAGGAATTCGTTTTGTGGTCGGTTAGCCATGCGCACAGCGCCGCGGCACGCTGGCGGATGTCTTGGGCTTCGTATTTGGTAATTGGGGAACCGTGCAAGTTAGCCTCCATTTGCTAGGGCCGATAAGTGAAAAGCATGGGTAGTTTTTACAATTTCGTATTTACTGCGTCAAGTGAAATCGACAAAAAGAGCAAAAATTTTATTGCTAAAAATTAGTGCGCGGCGAACTTTTATTATGTTTTGTAGTCTGAAGATGTACTTTTGGTAATGTAGCACGTCGATTAGGTGGTGTAATTATGTACTTTTTTAGGCAATCAATGGGTTAGCAGGTAGGTTTATGAACAAGTTAGATTTGTGAGAGGCCAAAAGGCACTCTAGTTTTTATAAAAGGGGTTAAATGTGTTAAGAATGTGATTAGTCTTTTAGGCGAGGGTTTTAGGCAAAACTGCCGGTAAAGGTTCGTAAGCTTCATGTTTCATTCATGCTGTAGGTGTCTGTTATTCCAGTGTTTATGTACCATTGAATTATATGAATACTACTTTTATAGTAAGGATAAAGGGTACTAAAAAGGTAGGACGGCGGTCGCAATTTTGTTTGTAGTCAACCCCTCCGCTAAAAGCAATATTGATTTTTTTCCGAAAGGTTCATGTTTTGGATAGACATGAGCAAAATCAATGTGTTATTTTTGCCTGTAAAATCCTGGAAAGGTTCATAACCCTTCATAGGCAGCCCAATGGCAAAGCACAAACCAAATCAGGTCGGATTAACGATTCACGAGTATATCCGCTATTTTAAGCCGCGGAAAATACCCATGCATGCGATCTGCACGGCGTATAATCAGAACTGGCGTTTCGAGGAAGCGCTGCAGCATTTCGAGGTATGGTACAAGGACAAAATCGAGGAACCCAAGCGGCGCCGGCACCTAGGGCTGGCCACGGTCCAGCGCATGTTTTTGCGCGGCGTAAATGAACTGGCGGGAGACTTGTATGATCGCGCGGCGCCCGACGCATTGCTGTGGCTTGAAAGGTTCCTGGAACCGGAACGGCGCGAGCTCGAACGGAAGCGGCGCCGCACAATGCCGGATGGCACGCTTTTGCCACATGTCGGCACGCTTCCCGAATCGCGACTCTATTTGAGTAAAGCGGAGCGGCAAGCGGAAGATGACGCGCTTTTCAGGCAAGATTCCGAAAGCCTCAAAAGAGCCTATGCCGAAAAGAAAGCGGCGGAAGAAAAAAGTGCTTGACAAGCGCGGCCGATTAGCAGTAAAGACTAATCACGGTTTAACACAATGGGAGAGAGTCATGAATTTTGAACAAGCCACACATGAAGCAAAGCGGCGCGCGGCTGTTTTTAAGGATGACGCATCACCAAGAAACTATAATATTTTTACAAACAATTCGACGTGTCAGGATTTTATTTTACGCGCGTCACACTTGGATTTTCCAAAAGGTTGGCGCCTAGTGCGCACAGTTACATTTGATGGGCGCGTGATAGATGCGTAATTTGATAAACGTGGCGCCGTGAAAAAATAGCGGCGTCTTATTTTTTCGCTTGACGTTAGCTTGGCAGTATGTACTAATCGCGATCGAGAGTTAATCGAGGGAGAGAATCATGGTTAAATCATCCGCGCGAATTTTCGTTGGCTATAAACAAGACGAAATGGAAATTTTTAAGAGCACTACCATTCCTACCGCACAGAGTCACGGGCATTTATACGCTGGTGTAATAGGGCCGTTTCGCACAATGCGCGGCGCCCGTTTTATGCGCGACCATGGTCGATTTAACCCGCACGTGCAAACCGTGGCGGATGCCGAAAGGATAGCCAAGACGTGCTAAGAACTGGGCGCCGTGAAACAAGGGCGGAATTAATTTTCCGCTCTTTTTTCATTTTTGTTATTGACAATTGTTTTAGGAGTATGTACTAAGAGCGGGAGAGTTCAAACATGGGAGATTTACATGGCATACCTTGAAGAAAAACAGACACAAGCCCGCGCGTTAGTCGGCAAGCGCGTTGAAATCCCGGTTCATTACGACATGTGGATGCGCGGCGCGCGTTTTGGCGAAGTGCAAAGCGTTGGCAAAGATGGCGCTTTCGTCAAAGTGAAGCTTGACCATCCACAAGCGCGCAAGCAATTGAAAGTGTGGCGCCTCGATTTCGATTATATGCGCGTTCTCTGATTCGCGCGCCAGCGTTTTAAACCGGCTCCCGGCTTATAGTCTGGAGCCGGTATTTTTTTGAGCCTCGCTTGCGCCTGCACGTATGGATCTAGCGCGCGCTCGATCGCCGCTCTAGCCCAAATCGGTAGAGCTCGCCGACCGTGCCGCCAGTGGTGGATAGCATGAAA
>JAGWKM010000116.1 GCA_028865305.1 Patescibacteria group bacterium
TCCGACCGCCGCAGCTAATTCGGCCTTCCAGAGGATGTTACAGTTGCGGGCGTTGGACGCGCAGTACCAGGAGGCCCTGGCCAACTCGGACTTCCAGCGGGCCATGCAGTTGGAGGAACTGCGGGCGAGGTTGAGACCGGGAACGACGGGGACGCAGCCGACTACCCAACCGTTTCAATCTTCGAGAGGTCAACCGTCTAATTTCGGGTTGCCGAATTACACTGCCATTAACCCATTTGCGCCTCCTGGAACATACCCGGATTCAGCGTATGAAGGAACCACGGGCACCCCTTCTGCTCCATCTTTATGGTTGGGATCGAACTCTTTATACCCGAATATTGACAGAGGCAAACCAATTCAGCTACCGACCGGCCAAAGTTTTACAATGGACCCAACAGTTTCAGGAACCCCCATAGACTCCAGCACCGGCTATCCGGGGTTATTCGATCCCAACACCTATTATAATTACGGGTTCGATCCCAGCGCCTTTTACGATACCGGCGCTTCCTATGATCCAAGCCTAGGAGGATTCTGATATGGCCACGAATTACGGAGTCTCACCCACCTGGCTAGCCGCCCCGCCGACCGACGTGCTCGGCACCGAAATCCGGGGCGTCGAGATGGGCGACCGCCTCGCCGCCCAGCGCCTCGCCCGCCAAGCCGCCTTGGAGGCCAGCTTTGAACGGTCCCGCGAGTTCGATCAGGAAATGCAAGCCCGCGCCCAAGACAGTCAGGCTCAGCGGGAATTACAACAACAGCAATTGGCCATCAGCGGGATGAAAGCCGCCACGGAGGCCCGGCAGGCGTCAGCGGAGATGGACGCGCAAGCCGCTATTCAACGGGAATTCCAGTCGTTGGGACATCCACCGACTCCTGCCGAGGCGGCGGGGATAATCTCGAAATATCCGATTGCCTGGAATTCGGGAATGGCCGGATTGTTGAGGGGGTTTCAAACTCAGAACTTCCAAGCGCCGGAAATGGTGTCTTTGGACAATAATGGGACTCCAGTGAGCGCGGTGTTCAATCCTAGGACCGGGAGTTTCTCTATCGTAAAAAACCAACCTCCGAAATTAAGCCCGCAAGATGCGGAGGAACTTTCCGTGATCCGTCAAGAACTTGGAGCGGCTTACCGAAACCTTCTCTCCGTCCAGCGTAATCCAAACACGACCCAGGAAATGTTAGATGCAGCCCGAAAATCGTACGATGCCGTTTTGAAAAAGAGAAACGACTTTCAGCAAAAGCTTAAGGGGCAACCTGAAGGTTCTAAATCCGAGGATTCCAAAGACAACACGACTGAATCCGATCCACTTGGACTTTTCAAATGAACGATGTTCTGGAAAGAATCAGGGAAAAGTATCCCCAGTATGAATCCGTTTCAGATGACGATTTGATCTCTAAAATTGGGGAAAAGTATCCTAAATACTTAAGTCGGCCGAGTTTCAAGGCGGACTTTGACCGGATAAAATCTTCCAAGCAATCCGCTCCTAAGACGGAACCCTTTGGCACGCTTCGACCGACAAGCCTTTTGGAACGATTACGGGACAGCGAGGCGGCTCGAAGGTTGCTAGGCCCTCCTGCTGCCGAGCGTGAGGGAATGATCGGTTCGACTGGTTCTCCAAAGGAAATATTAGACACGGCTTTCAAGTTCGCCACGCCGCCGCCGCCGGTACAGGAGGCCGTCCGCAAGATAACCGATCCGGCCATTAACCTGCTACCCGACACGGCGGCGGGAATTGTCACCGGGGCTAGGGAAGCGGCGCTTGGAATTCCATTAGCCGCCGGCGCGGTCAGCCTGGGAACCAAAATTGGCAATGCTTTGCTGGCCGTGTTCTCCGGGGAATATCTCTTGAGCATCCCGGAGCAAAAACAGGCTTTCGATGCCGCTCGCAAGCGCGGCGACAATAAGACCGCCGCCGCCATAGCCACCCAAGCTATAGCCAGCGGGGCATTACTCGCCGCTGGAGGCACCCATGCGCTTCGGGAAAAAAACGCTCCGATTCCAGAATTGCCCGGTGGAAAGTCCAGTAGGGTTGGACCCGGGGAGATGGTCCCCGCCGATCCCACTTTAAGTCAAGTCGCTATTCCCAATGTATCCAGTGAAATTAAACCTCAAACCATAGGAGAATCCAATGCCAGCAGTATCCAAACGCCAACAGAGATTCATGGCGATGTGCAGCCACAACCCGAGCCACGCTTACGGGAAGTGCCCGTCGAAGAAGGTCGCGGAGGAGTTCAGCCACCGGCCCAAGCGCTACCGGAAGCGCCGGCACCAGTCGTCGAACTACGACCACAGCCCGGCGTACGTCCATTGACTGAAACTCAACTAGCCAAAATCCATGAAGAAATATTAGCGAAAGGTCCACAATTGGGCGAAGCCTGGTTTGTTCCTTGGGCCGATGGACGCGCAAGAGCATGGTTCAAAACAAAAGAAGCTGCGGACAGGTTCTACGAATCCAAGCTTGCCGAAAAAGATGTGGATGGACCTCCGCAGATAGGGAAACCGGAAACTGGGGTGAAGTACGCAGATGAGAAATATCCCACCAAACCCGAAGCGACGAAAGAAGTAGCGCCTGCAACGGATACAATTCCCCCTATCCAAACCCCTCCAGAATTGCTATCACCAGAACAGTACAGCAAAATTTATGAACAAAATTTACGACGGTCCATTGTTTCGGACGAAGCATTAGATAAGAAACTTTCCTCTCAATCGCCAAGTACACCTTATCCGAAATCTGAGACGCCCGAAACTCCCAAAGGCCCCGGCATCGTGGCCGGAACTCCCGCCGAAGCCGCCGCCAAAGGCCCCGGCATCGTCGGCATGGGCGGTGCCACTCCGGAGGAACTCACGCCGTCCGGCCAAACCGTTACCGGGATCAAAAACGCCTCGATTGACGCGCAACGAGCCCAGCGAGGTTTACCCCCCGTCATGAAGCCATTACGCGAATCCTTCGGTCAATGGTGGGACCAAGCAATGGCTCAAATTGACGCTGATCCGGGCGCACAGGACCGCCTCATAAAGGAGTTGCAAGAGAAACCCAGACCGCTAAAGCCCGTAGAAACGGCCATGCTCCTTCACCGCGAGGCGGACCTACGCAATGAATACGCCCGTACCACGAGGGAAATGGCCATCGCCTTCGATGATGG
>JAGWKM010000117.1 GCA_028865305.1 Patescibacteria group bacterium
GGCCGCAAGCCTTCCTGTCCTTGTTTCAGTCCGAGGATGTCGGCCTTGAAAAATGGCACATATTTTGCCATCGTATTCAGCGCACCGGAAGCGAACTGTTCCTGAAAATCCAGAAAGTCCTTTCGGGCCGCCATGGTGGCCTTGTCCGGCCGCACACCGCGGGCGATCAGGGTTTTCATTTCCCCAATACGGCCGGAATTGGATAGAGCGTCATTCCACATTTGCCCCAGTTCTATCGGGTGAGAAACGGTATTCCACAGCTTTTTAAGGCGTCCTTCCGTTTCAAGCGTGTGATATGCTTCCGCCTGTACGAGATTGCGGTCCATGTTGACCATGGTGCTTTGAAGACCGCCGTTGCGGGCAAATTCCCAGAAGGCGTCGCCGTGCCCAAAAGAATCGAGAACGCCGCGAAGGGCGGTCACGAAAGGCGGCGGATGATGCTCACTGAACACGAAAGCCGTGTTGCCGTGCTTGAGGACAACACGGCCGCCGAACGTAGGATCGGTCGTGATGCCGGCGCGCGCGATCTTAGCTGGCAGTTGGAGAGCCTTAAGAATGAAGTTTACTTCTCCCGGACCTTCCGCCATCCGGAACAGCCGCGCCGTGTATTCGTCGTGGGCTTCATAAACCCATTTCTTGCCGTCACGCCAAACCGGAAATTGTGTTTTCGTAAGTGCTTTGTCTTCGACGAATGGCGCCATCCCTTTCAGATCGTCCGATAACGCTGCATCCGGATCGCCTTTGGGCTTCGAAACCAGCGTAATTCCCGACAGCCGCATCCGCTCGGGATTATCCGTCGCAAAACGCGCAGCGATATTCTTGTCCGCGGCCGATTGCATACGGCTCATGTTGTCAATGTCAGCAAGGACGGTATCGACGATCTTGTCCTTCTTGCCGCCGGTCATTCGGAAGAATGGGTCGCGCGCCTTGAGCAGTCCGCTTTTGCCGGAGAACTGAAATGCTTTCGTGTCGCCTTCCAGCTTTCGCACACTAACATGGCTAGTATTCAACCGCTGCATGGCCCCAATCTGATCGGCATTACGCAACCCCGATTGCCGGACATATTCCAGCATGCCATTCTTGACGATTTGCATTTTGGCGTTGATAGGGGCATATTTTGCCGCTTCCGGGTGCGACAGAATGGCTTGGGCCTGTTTCACACCGCCGTCCAGGACGCCAAGATCGATCCCCTGCTGTGCTTTTTCTACTGTTCGGGCTGCGAGCCGGTAAGCATTGAACTCTTCTGTCGTGCCATCCGCTTTCTGAATATCGTCCATTATGTCCTGGAATGACGGTCCTTCTCCTTTGCCATAGAGGCTCGGCGCGTCGAAACCATTGAAGGTAACCGGCCCTTCCCGCATAAAATGAAGCAGCCGGGAATCGGAACCTTTGGTCTGCCGGGCCATGTCCTCCAGCGTCAGTTCTTTTTTCGAATCGAGCAAGCCTTCTGCGATCATGCGGCGATCTACGCGGCGGGCGAAATCGAGATCAGTCTCAAACCCCAAGAGCGGACTAGCCGAGCGGGTAACCGGCTGACCCACTTTCCGCTGCACATCGGCTACCAGATCGCCGAAAGAGGCTTTCTCGTAGTCGATTCCCTGTTCTTGCGCGGGTTCGGCCGGAAGCTTTTCAAGCGGCTGCCCGGAAATCCCTTTCAGGTCTTCCGCATGTGCAAGATAGCGCTGTGTTTCGGCTGGTAACTGAGAACGATCCCGGCCGTCTGCCAGAAACTTGAAAGCACGTCCGGGACCAGCATTGTAGGCAATCAGAATGGCTTCACGGTCTCCGTGGAACCGCTTGACAAGATCGGCAAGAACGGTCCGGGCGGCCCGCTCATTATAGGCTGGGTCTTTCAGAAGCGCTGGATCGAACCCATATTGCCGTGCCGTTCCGGGCATGATCTGATAGCGCCCGACGGCGCCAACGGGGGAAACGGCATCATCTCCGCTTCCTTCCAGTTGCCGCACCATCGGCAAGAGATTCTCGACGTGAGCATTGACGAATGCCTGTCCGGTGAGGCCGGAAACTTCTTCGTTGTGCTCGTCCTGTAATTTGTGGGCATTGGTCTTGAATGGGTCCGGTTCGTCCGGTCGCATGGCATTAAACCGTGGCAGAACAGGATTGCCGTTGACATCCTTGGCAAGAACTTCTTCGTGCAAGCCCGGGTCCTGCTTTGTCATCTGGGCTTGCTGCCACGGTGGAATACCGGTTTGCCGATAGATCGTGTCCGTGTTCGACATGACATGAGCACCAGCGCGCGAGGGCACGAACCGGCCGCCGTTGAACGCTCCAACCCTTGCTAGGCCAAACATGGTCACTGCCGCCGCGGCCGTATCGGCAGGGTCCGGCATCTTATGATCGAACGCTGCTTGCGCTCCTGTCGCTCCGCTCACGAAGCCCGCAGTTTCGCCCATACTGCGGGCTACCAGACCGCCACCCAGCGCTTCTGCTGCCTTGCCACCGCCCAGCCCGAGCGGTCCGGCAACGGCGCCTATGGCCCCCGCCTTGAACGTATTCCAAGCCGAATGCGACAGAACACGCATGAAATCCGCAGAAGTCCGAATATCGTCCTTCTGGTAATAATCCATCAGGGTTTCCCGAATGGCTTGCGGAAGGGCCATTGCGCCGGCTCCCGCGCCTACCGCTCCGCCTATAGCAGCCCCCCCGGCGGCTCCCGGGCCGGTTTCCGAAGTCACCGCAGCACCGGCCACAGCCCCACCAAACAACCCGGCAGCACCCCCCATAAGCGTCGCAGGAAGGTCTCCTACGCCTTGTCCGATCGTTTCAGACAGACGCGAGGCAAAAGATGCATTTTTCGGCAAAGTCAAATCCGGCATTTTGCCGCGGGTCGCCAGACCAATATCCGATTGCTGCCAGCCAGCCATAAGGGCTTCCAAAGGGTTTGAAGCTTCCTTGATCCCGGGGCTATTGGCGACCATTTTTGCGACGGCAGGATCGCTGGAATGATCTGCTGGCGGCGCTTGGCTGTAGTTCTCCCAAGGGGCCTCGGTATGCGAGACCACAGGAGCCGGAGAATTTGTAGACCCCCCAGACCCATAATTCTCCCAAGGAGCGTCTGGGTTATTGGGCGTCATTGCCTAAGCTCCGGAATGCCCGGAGCGGGAG
>JAGWKM010000118.1 GCA_028865305.1 Patescibacteria group bacterium
GGTTTCATTCGCGATCAAGGCGCACCGCGTCTTTTCGGTCCTATGTCTGGGATGAATTTGAAATTGGACGCAACACAACTTTGGAGAATTCGTGTTGCGTCTATTGTGAACGGTTTCAATTCAACCTATTCTTTCAACTCTGTTTTCACCACAAACCCGACCTAAAGAAAGGCATCACATGAACGCTCTCGAAATGGCCGCTAAGGCGATGATCGAAAAGGCCCTTGCAAACCTTCCACCGGAAGTTATGGGGACCATTGGACAAATCGGCCAAATCGCGGTAGGAATTAAGGCCCAGTTGGACCGGATCGAAAACCAAAATCGTTTGATCATGGCGGCTCTCGAAATTCCGGCAGACATGCAGCCTTATGGCGAAACGAAAGGGATTGAAAATGTTCGATCAGAATGATGGCCGAATTTCTCGCCGTGGTGAAATGGCTTCCGAGGAAGCGCCGCGCGCTTCCTCGCTTGACGTGATCGGCGAACTCGCCGCGCGTATGAAAAAGCTGGAAAGCGAACACGCCGCGCTGAAAGCGATGGTGAACGATGCCCGCGAACGCGGCGAAATCGGTTTCGATTTCGAGCATGCGCAGCATGTTCTCACCAAGCATTTTCATCACGATCGGCCGGAAGCCGAAGCGCCGGCCGTGCCGATCGCGAAATTCGATCCCTTCACCGGCGAGCGTCTTTCGGTCAACTGATACACCGCGCAAGACAGAGTTGCGTATTTCCCCGCGTTTGCGTTCCGTAAGGTGAAGATTGCTTGGAACGCAACGCGGGGATTTTCATATCAAAAGGCATCGGGCTATGGGCCATCCAATCGACGACATGATTGCAGCGGCGGGCGGTTTACTCGCCGAACAATGGAAGGCGGGCAAAAATCCGCAAATGCCCGAAAACGATTTGAACCCCAATGCTCAAGCGTTGGCGTTTCGCATCAAGCTTCTGGAAGATAAATGTGCGTTGCTTGAGCAAACGCTAGGCCAAGTCGTCAGACATTTACAAGGCGCAAAGCGATGACAACGGAAACCGCCGCAGAACGTG
This sequence comes from Patescibacteria group bacterium, assembly GCA_028865305.1. Taxonomy (GTDB): domain Bacteria; phylum Patescibacteriota; class Minisyncoccia; order UBA6257; family 2-01-FULL-56-20; genus REEB161. Next base: position 1,045 of record JAGWKM010000118.1, read on the forward strand.
TTGCCGAGACCGCGAGCGCCGCCGTGGAAACAGTTGTCGCGGAAGCCGCCGCCAGCGTTGAAGCCGCGAACGAACGTGCGGAAGCCGCCGCCGAAGTCGCGAAGCTTGTTTCTGAGGCCGCTATTCAACGCGAAATTTCGGATGACGTTGAAGAATTAGACGAAGAGGTTGCCCAATGTCGAAGCGAAGTCGAAAATTTACGCCAGCAAGTGACGACGCTGCAAGCGCAGTTGACGGAACTGGCGGCAACAATTCCGGCGTTGGTGACAATGGAAATTCTGACGGCGGAACTAGCGAAGCTGTCAGCGCCACGGTCGATCCCGCCAGCTTCGTCGGAGACGAACAATCCAGCGGAGACACCAACACACCGCCCAGGCGCCGAGGAAGGCCGCCCGGCAGCGGAGGAAAAACCGGCAAAGCAAAGCCGATACCGCTTAACGTAACCGGCCTTGAAAAATTGCTCGTCGGCATCCACGGCGGCATGGCGATCATGTCAGGCCGGATGGAATGGATGCTTGATACGAACAGCAAAATTTTCGACGGCAAGACCGAAGCGGAATTTTTGGCATCATCGATCAAGGACGTTGCCGATCATTATGGGCACGGCTTGCTTGATCAGAAAACCCTCGATTGGATGAACCTCATCCAATGCCTTGCCATTATCTATGGCGGGCGCATTTTCGCGATCCGGTCAACGCCAAAACCGAAAGTCGTGAAGCCTGCCACGGTGCAGGAAGCGGCGAAGGTTCATAATCCAAACCCGCCCGCGCAATTTCACCGCACGCCCGCGCCCGTCAATCACTTTGAAAATCCATCGCCGTCAACGTCGGCAACGATCGCGGGCATCGGAGATATTGACTTGCCGGATGACCATCCGTTGTCGCCAAACTTCAAACCGCGTTTCAATTGAAAAAAAGGAAGCATCATGATCGCGCGCGAAATCAACGTCATCGATATGTATCACGGCAACGCCGTGAAAACGTCGGATTTTGTTGCGCTGAAAGCAAACGGTGTGTTCGCGATCATTCACAAGGCAAGCCAAGGTTCACATTATACAGATCCTTTCTATGCGCAGCGCAAGCAAGCGGCACAAGCGGCGGGCCTTTTGTGGGGCGCGTATCATTTTCTTGACGCTTCCAATGTCAACGATCAGGTTTCGAATTTCCTTTCCGTTGCTGTTACCGATCCCGGCGCCGATCCGATTTTGCTGGCTTGCGATTATGAGAATTCAAATTCTCAACCGTCATTACAGCAACTTTATCAGTTCATGGCCCAGGTGGATCGATTGTCACCGCCCGGCGTGCAATGTGCGCTTTATTCCGGCAACCTGATACGCGAAACGTTGCGTCCACAAGCGGGCGGGCATCAAGATCAAACGATGGTTGGCGTTGAAACGTTTTTCCAGCAGCATCGGCTTTGGCTTGCGGAATATGGGCCAAAAGAAAATATTCCATGGCCGTGGAATTCATCTATCGTGAAATCGTCCGATCAATCGACGGCCATTCCGCCTCCGGGTGTTTTTCTGTGGCAATTCACGGAAAACGCGCGCATGCGCCCGCTTGTTGGTGCGACGGATGGAAACTTTTTCGACGGTTCTTTTGAGGATTTGCAGAAAAGGTGGTTGGCATGAACAAAGATGAATTGAAAAATCTTTTGAGCATCATTTCTGCCGTCGTCGGCGGTTATCTCACGCAACGCGGTCTTGCTTCGCATGAACAGGTGACGCAAGCCGCTTCCGACATTTCGACGATCGCGCCCGCGATTGTCTCGTTATGCGGCATTGGCTACAGTATCTATTCGCATTGGAACATGAAAAAGGTGCCGGAAACTCACGTCATGGTAGCGCAAGTTTCGAACGATCAAGCCGAAAAATTCCATATCGGCTAAGCTGAAATATTCCTGTAGTGTTGCGTTTGAGTTGTGTCTTTCGGGAGTAAGGTCCGCGCGTGACTGAAACCGAATAGGAGATAGCACGATGAAACGCACCATTATTGCATTGTCATTTTTCGCCATGGCGTTGGGAAGCCGAGCTTTCGCTGCCGACGC
>JAGWKM010000026.1 GCA_028865305.1 Patescibacteria group bacterium
GGAACGGGGCAGACGTAAAAATACGGGATGCGCTTGGCGAGGATTTTATTTTCATCGCCGCTGGGATCGAGTGCGAGAAAATTCCGCCAACGATCCGTGCCGATGGTTTCGTTTCCCTCGATGACATAAACCGTCGCCCACGTTCCGTCATCCTCTCGGAACCAGATTGCATCGACGGCGACTTGTCGCCCGCGCGAGTTTGCGCTTGGAATGAACGGCGGTCGCGGCAGAATGTTGACAAACCCAGCCTGCGATCCGCTTGAGCTTGAAATTGGCTGATTGAGTCCAAGAACGACGCGCGTGCCGTCGTTCATCTGCGTTGCGGCGCTTCCCTCTCGATTGTCGAAGGCGCTTGCAATGTCGGTCGTGCCGCGAAATTGCAGAACTGCGGTCTTAAATTCCTCGGCAGGAATCGAATAGCTGAACATCACCGCTGGTTGATCGTGCAGATTTTTCGCCCGCTCGTTCAACACGCCGACGCACGATTGCGGGATGGCGTCACACGCGAAACTGCCGGTCTTTCCGCCGTCCGTCGATTCCCATTGGATTTGCCCGAATGAACTGCCGTGGCGCAAAGCCAATTCGACACAATCCGCAAATTCAAGATCGGCGTCAGCTTCGCGCAGTTCGCGCGAAATTTCGCTGCCTGCGACTTGCGCCTTTTGCAAGATCGGTTCAGGCGTATAGATCGGATATTCGAGGCGGAACGTCAGATGGTCGGGTGAAAAAAGATTCCCGGCCTGTGTCTTTATGCGGCTGGCAACGATGTTGACGATGGCCGCTTCGTCCTTGTCCATCGTAGCGCCAGCATAAAACAACGCGTCCCAATTTTGACAGTCTCGGGCGCGCTGTCCTTGGCTCCCCATGAGCGACTGGCGCATACTGAGAACAAAGTTTCTGGCATTTTCTGTCGGGAGTTTCACGACGCGATTTTCTTCGTGGACTGCAATTCAACAACCTTGCGCTGTCCCGGCAGATTGTTTTGTCCCTGCACCATTGAAAGCACGGAAGCGTTGCCGCCAGCCGTTGGCACCATCGCGTTAGCGCCGCCCCATCCGCCGCCCATTGACATCATCGCGCGACCGCCTTCAGTTTCCTTGCCGCCGAGTTGCTGCGCGCGTTGGTGCATGTCGTGCATCATCCGCATGGTTTCGTTTGTGCTTGGCGTTTCCGCGATGGCGGCTACTTCGCCGGGTCGGGTGTTGTCCTTGAGATTTGTGAGCAGCGGTGCGCCGTTGTCGAAATGCGGACGCACGAATGCGTTGTGTTCAAATCGAGCGATAGCTTTTGTGTTGCTACCACGAATACCCGGTGCGCCGTGCGTGTCCGATCTCGCGTCAGCCGGAAAGTGGGGCGGGTTTTGCGCGCGGGCTATCCCGTCACAAATCGGGCAGTCCTGCGGCAACGGGGCGTTTTTTTGAACGATGTCGTGAAATTCGTGACCAAAATCACAAACATATTTCCGTCGAACGTAACTCATTAGCGCGCTCGCCGCTGGGTTTCCTCTTGGATTATGCCACGATTTCTAACAAAAGATGAAACGATATTTTCGAGGAACGTCGCTGGGGCAGCATTAACGTCCCTTTTTACTTCACTTTCCCTTGTTTTCTTCTCTCCGATCATGGCCGTTCTGATGTGGTCTGCCCATGTTCGGAGGGCTATGGCCACGGCGTGCGAGCGGGCACAGTCTGAACCTTCATCGGCTCCGATTCCGGTTTTGCCCTGCACCAGTGTTGCCATTTCCTGAAACAGCGGCACCGAATGAGCGAACAGCCGATCCATCAAAAACGAGTTTTTGAAATCGGCGTATATTTCATCCTCGTTGCCGGAATTGTTCGAGCGCCAATGCCAAGTGCGAGACGCGCCGCTCACGTTATCCACTCTGTTGTAAAGATAGAAAACCATCGCACCAAAAATTCCGTCTTGGCCAACGATGCCAAGCGAAACCTGATTGCGTAGGTTTTGAATTTCGCGGAACACGACCGCGCCGCCGTGTTCAAGGTCGATGTTGAGCCAGCAATTTTGATACCAGCCCGCGAGATACGCAACAACCCATGCCAAATGATACGCCTCGGTTTCGTTCGAGGAAAATTCCGCGACCTGTTCGACGCTATCGGAATAGCAACGCAGAACCTCAATCGCTACAGTCTCGCCCTCGTAATCGGTCGCATGAACGCCGATGGCGTAGATGCCGCGCGGCTTAGGTTCCTGCCACACACGCAGATTTGCGCCGCGCACATGCGCGTCTTCCTCGTCGAGAGCTTGGCCGAGTTTTTCAATCCGCATTTTTGAAACGTCGGAGCCGAAATTCACCTGATAGGCGGTGAACTCGGTCTTTAGCGCCTCGGTTTTTGCCACACTCAGCGGTTTTCGCGGAATGAATGCTGCGGACCCAAGTTGGAAAGCATCCTCGATGACAGACGGATAATTTTTCCGCATGTCCTCGATGGTGGTTTGCTCGTCGGATTTTTTTCTGTACCACGCCAATTCCTGCGGCGTGAGATCGTGGCCCCAATTCTTCGCCGCGAGGATTATTTGTTCTTCATCCTCGGTCGGCGTTGGGTTTGCCATGTAGTGTTTGTAAAGGGAGCTTCGCTTGTCGAGCCTATAGAGATCGTGCAACCACCAAGGCGGGAAAATAACGCGCCGCGCGGGATGATCCAGCGATTTGTAGACAAGTCGTGCAAACAGATTGTTTGCACCCTCTCCGGTGGACTCGAACACGTAAAACCGATCTGGATGGTGTTCCGCCAAGGAAGCAAGCAATGAATTGAAAGCGGTTTCTGATCCCCATTCACCACATTCACTCCCATGCACGAGGGTCATGCCGTGCCCCTTAGCGAGGTCACTCTTTCGTTCGCTCGTGCCTGCGACAAAAAGATTCAGCGTGGAAATTGTGCCGTCTTTGAATTCCCATTCAATTCGATCTTTGTTGTTGGTTTTTAGTTTTATCCGATGGGAATCCGGTAAGCGATTTTGAATGTCGTTGATCTGGCCGCGAGCAACCTCGATCACATCCGCCTTGTGTCCGATGAACGCACCTTCAATTCCCGGGTGCGTCAACATCCAAAGAACATCAAAGGGAATAAGACACGTGGTTATCCCGTATTGTCTACCTTTTGGACAAACTACGAACCTAATTCCATCATCCATCGCATTTGCGATTTCATCGAGAACATATTTTTGGGTGCCCCATAAATTGAGAAATGTCCTACCACTCTCTTTGCTGTCGATTTCAAATCGCGAAATAAAATCTTCGTAGACCGCTCGCCACCCAGACATCTTTGGTTTTTTAATTCGTGGCATGAGAATTCCTAATTTTTTTTACCGGCTGGCTCAGAGCCCTAACAATCTCCATGCCATTTTGGATTCTCGTTCTCAGATTGCGTTCCGGTATACCAAATTCAGACGCTAATTCGAAAAAACGAAATTTTTTGCCCCCATATTCGACGAAGCGTGCATTACGTCGATTTAAACTTTGTACTTTCTTTGTTGCCCAGCGAACGTTTAAAGGCTCATAGTTTCCATTAACATTTATCCTATCGAGGGAGTATCCAGCGCTAGGACGCAACCCAACGTCCGCTAAGAAATTTTCAAATTTATTCCACCGTTCACATACGGAAATCCCGCGTCCGCCATAATCACGATAGGAGGGATTGTTTTTGCATGAGCACCTATGGCGCATTTTCTGCCACGCGGCATATTCAACCGTTTTATGTCTTCCGTGTCTCATTTGTCCCGGATTGTGACGACCACACGCTTTGGTGTGCCCACTTCGGAGCGACCCAAGCCGCGTGACAAATTCTCTCCCACAATCACACCGTACGAGCCACAAACTCTGCTGGCGAATATCTTGCCCAACAAAAGATATGGCCGTTAGCCTTCCAAATTTATTGCCTGAAATATCCATCTTCATGGCGAATTACACCAGCCGCTTTCCTTTGGTTTTGATTTACGCGGCATGGACAAATTTCCAAATCGTCGTACCGGGCTCTATGTGAACGCCTAAATTATTACGATTTGCAAATTCGTTGACCGCTTGTTTTACGTCCGAAAATTCATCGCAATAGTCGTGACCGCATAGCGCCGTTGGCGACGTGGCGATGGTTGACCAATACGCGATGTCGGCTGCAATCGAGTCGTAATTATGCGCCGCGTCTATAAATACAAAATTCGGCGACGATAGCATCCAGCGCGACAGAGGGCTTTTACCGACACACACGCGTACATTTTCGTGACCGTTCATAAATTGTTTGAATGTGTCGAATTGGCTTTGGTCGCTGTAGCGCGAAACGTCGCCGCGAATTGTTGGCCCTCGTAACCATTCCCCGACATTGCAATCGAACGGATCAATCACCGTCAGATTACAGTCTGGCCTTGTCGCGGCTAGAACATACGCCGTGCGCCCAAGGAATGTACCAACCTCAACCATTTCGGATGAAGCTGGAATTTCTAGCACCAGTTTTTCCAAATAGCTAAGTTCGGCAATCTCAGATGGCCCTGGTATGGTTTCGTCAATCACCGCGTCACCTGAGAAACGAGTTTTTCCATGATCCTGTGTTTTACCTCATTCGGAACGCCGGTGGCGTGGGCGATGAAATCGCCCCTTTGCCATGGTGCCAATACACCGCTGCTACATTCGCGCGGAACCGACTGCAAGACGCGGCGTGGCAAAATCCTAATGCCGTCCGTAAATCTCTCGTGCGTTCGCCATACCTCGTGCATAGCTGATTGATCCCAGCATCCTGAATCCATGAATCGCGTATATTTCTGCGACACCATCAAAAATGCGAGTGCCGTTGCACAAACTTTTATGAGCATAACGCCGGCCGACCACGGAGAGTCATCTGACCAGTCGCGCGAGACAACCAGAAATATGTCATCGCCGTTGTAGTCGTTTATGATCCCGTCAATCGCCGTTGTGTGATTTGTCACGAGAGAATCCGTGTCAACCCACATAAGCCAGTCGGCTTCGGTTCCATGGATCATCCTTTGCAACAGCGCGAGCTTTTGCCAAGACGGATGCCCAGCGCCGTTGCCGCTTTTTTCAAATTTCTCGGTTATCATTCCGTAGCCGTGTCGGCTGGCGTACTCACCGTAAGATTTTTCAGCGATGCCGGAAAAATTAAGCGAGCCGTCATGCGCGGTTACAATCTCAACGCGCATTAGTCAGCCAGCCAGTGCAACCAAGAAATGTGATTGCAGATAAAATCAATTCCCAAATCCATGAGCCGCCACGAAACGTCGAGCACGAAAAGTCCGAGCGCACCATACACAACATCGCGGGCGATGACTTTCGACTTGTGTGCCCATGTTCCGGTTGTAGGAATGAACGAAACGAAAGTCTGCGGTGAGATTGCATCAATCAAATCATCGAACATCGCTACCTCCTCGCCATGAGTTGCGCTTTGGTTGGTGCTTTTATGAACCCAAAATCAGCAACCGGCAGAACGACGGCGCGAGCCGCGCGATTTTCTGCAGTGGTCGTTTTGCTCACTGAGTAGTAGCCGTTGTTGATGCGCCGCTCCTTGATGCACTGGCAGCACTCACCCTTGGAATCGCGCTTGGCGTTATGGCCGCGTTTACATGTCATCGGTAATCTCTCGCGCTGGCTCGCCTTGCGGCGCAAGAATAACCGGCGATGAAATTTTCCAACTTCGAATTTTTCCTTCGCGGCCAGTTTTTACATCGTATGGTGGACATTCACCAGATAACGCCGCTTGCGCGTAGTGCGAGCGATCAAGTCTATCATCGCCTGACTTGAATCCGTATTTGTGCGCGAGCGCCGTGCATTCCATGTTGGCGGTTTCTAGTTCGGCCTTCGACCAATCGTGAACCGGCAGATCGCGCCAGTATGACCGCATTGCATCGTCAGCCGGTTTTTGTTTTACGTGCTGCGATGATCGCGGGCGCGATTTCATCGCTTGCAGTTCTGATTCTTCGACACACAGACGCCGAATGTCGGCAATGAGTGGGCGCTTCGTGTTCATGCGCCGCCACTCGCGGCAAGATTTTTCGACAACCAGCGGCGAGAAAATTTCCAAATCGTCCAGCCAATCGTTTAGCTGCGCCGCGCGAAACTTGTCATCCTCATTTGCCAACCAGTAATGGCTTAGCAACGTCTCCACCAGTTTCAGCCTCTCGGCGTCGTCGCTCCGCTCGTACTGCGAGGGCTTTTTCTCCGGCTCGGTGAAGGGCTGTAATTGGTCCTGTGGCGTGTCCATTTCCGTTTCCTCGTGGCGTTCCTGGTGGTAGCGGATTCAATCTCGATGCCTTGGCGTCGGCTATCGCTTGGTCAAAATATTTCAGGCTGCGCGGCGGTCCTTGCCCGTTGCGCTTCACCATGATGCGTTCAATCGTCGGCAGGATGTCCAAATCAAGATCGGCACCATCAGCAATCCAACCAGCAACCCTTCCGCCGTCCCCATGCCAGTTTGGATCGTTTCTAACCTTCATGGCATCTAAAACGCGCATGGTTGGCGTAACAACATCAGTCATAGGTTTGGGGGAAGGGGGAAGGGGTTTAAGGGAAGGGGAAAGAGGCAGAATTGTCATGGTGTCATCACCATGCTTGTTTGGTGCTGGTATGGTGCTAGCAGCTTCTTTGATGTTTGGGTTTTGGTGTTTTGTAAAGTTAACTATTTGAATGTATTGAGAATTTTCATAACCGTAGATTATCAAAAAGCCCCTACTTTCTAGGTCAGAAAGCATGGTGTTAACGTCGCATTCGTCATATGGCAGGATGGCTGCCTTAAGTCGTTTTGGCCGATTCTCTAAACGCCCCTCTCGGTCAGCGTGACACCAAAGACCCTGAAAAAATAGCCGCGTTAGCGGCTCACATTCTGCGAGTTGTTCGTTGAGAAAAAATCCGGGTTTAATATTTCGTGCGCGCGCCACCTAAAGCCCCATCTGCCTAGCCACAACGGCTTCCCATTGCCCCATCTACGATCAAGAAAAGTGTGGGGCGGCAACCACCTAGCCCGATGAGGCGAAGGCGATCAGCGGCTTTCAGTTTTGGGAGCTACCCGAAACCTAGCCGCCCGCTTGGATCGTGACATTTCGGTGGCGGATTGCAAGTGTAAAATTCTGTGACGGTTCTAAACTGCTTTTGGCGGCTCATCGCCGTCAGGTTTCAGCAGCCTCACCAGCAGCCCATTCTCCCCGTTGATTAGCTCGAACTCTCGGTCAGCGGGCCAGTGATAACGTGCATAAAGGTAGTGCCGCATGGCGTAGGCGACCTCTTGCCACGGCAAAAATAATTCATCGTCCATATTCAGAGCAAAACTTCCTGTTTTGGTTTTTCCGTTGGTTTTTGGGTGGTCCCGTTTTCCCATTTGAATTTGAATAATCCTATAATTGGATATGCGATAGGATCGCGCAGCGGAAATTGAAACACCGCCCGCAAATTTTCAAATTCTCCTTGATTGAAAAGTGAATCGAATATCACCGTCACCGACCATGGAAAAATACCAAAGAGAGCCCAAACCATAATGGTCTTAAATCTCCTTGGTCCTCCCTTGCTAACTAAATATATCCTTGACCATCGCTCAATTGGTGATCCCATACCCCATGGGGCAAACAACAAATTATGTTTGAACGTTCCCATGCTTAGCACCTCACCATAAGCTCCACCTCAGAGTAACAGCCGTTCTGAATTCTGCGCTCCTTGGCGCACTGGCAGCATTCCACACGAGAATCGCGCTTGGCGTTAAAGAATTTGCTGCCGTGCCATGTAGGGTGGTGAGAATTTCTGTCATCATGGTTTCTCGTTATACGGCGAGCCGCAGTTGGCCTTTTTTCGCGAGTGTGTAAGCCGCGACGTGTTTCCCATTACCGGCGTCGATCAGTTCCATGTCGATTTCCCATCCGGCTTTCTTCAAATCCCAAATTCTCGCCCCAAGCCGGAAGCAGCCAAATCTTTTTAGAGCATCGAGCGGCGTCAGCGTTTCACCAGCCAACAATGCGTTGAGGATCATGTCGGATTGGGTCATTTGGCAGGCACTTTCTCATTAATCCGTCGCGCAATTTCGCGCGCTTGGTCTAACGAAAAAGCAACAGGAATAATTTTAGGTATTCCAGTGGGGTCGTGGCCAACACAAACATCAAGGCACCAAACCGGCGGCGTAAAACCACTCTCAATAATGTACCCGAGATTCAGATTGTCTGATTGGGTCATGCTGCTTCGTCCGACAGAACAAACGCAGGAACGGATAGATACGCCCCCCGCAGAGCGGTCAGCGCGGCGTTTGTTTCCGCTTTTCGCTTCCACCAGTGTCCGTCACCAACATTCACCGCATCTATGGAATGAACGGTGGCAAATTCTGCGCGGTAGCCGTGTTCGTGTTCGACCACCGTTCCCCAAAGACGCACAGACCCAAACACGAGATTCGGCGTTGATGCAAACTCCGTATCTTTCAGTGCATAGCCGCGATCTGAAAAGGCATACACACCCGCACAACCGTGATCCTCAATCTTGATTTTTGAGTGATCATCGTTGTGCCCCATGATTTCGCCGGGAAGCCAAATGTTGTCATGTGCGAGGCTTTGCAATAACCCATTTTTCGCCAAGCGCCATGCGCGCCAGCCGATAATTTCCCCAATTTCGAGCGGTAATTTCTCGACGGGCTGCGCGAGACGACGCGCTCGCGCTTCATCTAAGCCGCTAACAAACATCGGATAGGTCATGGCCGGTATGCGACCTAGATAACTTCCGAGGGCTTGCTGATTGGCGAAGGACTTGGCGATTTGGGCTTGCTGCATGGCGAGTTGATGGGCAAGCTGGGTTTGACTGAGGGGGTGCGACATGGTGCCTCCGGGGCTGACACTGGAGCCTTGAGCGGTATGACGGTGTGACGTTTGAGCGGGATGCCTATGTTTGCCATTTTAGCCTCATGCTGTTTTCCTCTTTTCGACGGCGCGTATTTCGATTTCCATTTCGGTCACGTCGCCGCGCCGGATGGTGACGCCTTCGCAAAATCTGTCATCGGGCGTTATGTGGTGCTTCACCAAAATATCTTCCGCCGCCTTAATGCGATTTGTCACGTCCCCACGGGTTGAAAGCGGCAACGTTATCATCAATTCGTATGGCCCGAACACCCGCATCGGCCTCTGCACCAGGATTTCCCATCCGGCCTGCGTCTGCCATTTCTTGTAGCGCCGTGAGGTTATCCTGCCGACACCGGGAACATTCGCATACGCGGCGTTGACCGAAGGGGGAACCGGAAGGCGAAGGGTCATTTTGGTGACTCCGTTGCGGCTTTCGCCTTCGCCTTGAGGTCGGCAAGCTCGGAGGGCGTGAGGGGCCGTAGGGCGTATGTCATTTTGGTGGCTCTGGAATTGGTCGCCAATGTGTAGGTTCAAACCAACTAACGCGAGTGGCCTCAAAGCCGTTACCGTGGAACCAGTGCGATTTCCATTTGTTTTTGTGAGATTGCCAAACGCAATCTGGGATACGACCACCGCGACCAGACGCAGTACTCATTACAAACAAATCAATCTTGGTTCCATCCTTGGGCGCGGTTTCAATCGGTTGCCATTGGTTCATCGGCACGCCTTTTCAAGCAGGGTTTCCACCTTGGCGGAAACGGTTTGCCGGTCGCGCTGCGCCCAATGCCGCACGCGCTCCAATAGGTCAGTATCTATGACCAGATGAATACGGGTTGCGCCTTTACGTGTCTTGCGGCCCGGCTTTGGTTTCATCAAAACTCCCACTTGACGCCCACGGTATCCCATGCCATCGTCGCGGTGTCAATAGGGAGTTGGGAACATGAACCGGTCAATGACCATTCTCGATTGCTACGTGACGGACTGCGTTCGCATCCATCCCGCCGCAGATGATTGTCCTGAGTGCCAAGGCATCGGGGAGATTGAGGGCGAAGCGGTGAACCGGAACGGCCCTTACAGCGTCATCATGGATTGCCCCAAGTGCAAAGGCAGCGGCAAGATCGACATTGAATTACCGGAGGATGAATAATGTTTCCAGGCGACACCATTTGGACGGACGATCTTATCAAGGCCGTCACGGAGTTATGGAACGAGGGGCATCCTACCGCTGAAATTGGTCGCCGCCTCGGCATCAGCAAAAACGCCGTTATCGGCAAGGTGCATCGGCTCGCGCTTGCGCCGCGTCCGTCGCCAATTCAACGCAAGGCGATCAGCGCATGACGCTATCGCTCGTTAAGCCTTCGCCGCTTCGGGGCTTGGCCGAGCGGGAGCGGCGCATAAAAATCCTTGCACAGCTAACGCGCCGTCAGGAGTTCCGAGATATTACCATCGCCAAGTGGCGACAGGCGCGCGGCGTTCCACTATCGGAACACGTCATTGAAAATCTCGGCCATTGGGTCGCGGGGTTTGAACAGTGATTAAAGCCGCACACCTCGTCCTTGCGGCGGCGGTTGTCGCCGGGATTCTCATGGGCCTGTCAGGAGCGTTGCCGTGAAAAAGCAAGAGACACCGAAAGAGACTGAATTGGATCGTCTGCGCCAAATGGCAAATATTCTGACCAGAATGGACGTGGGCGAACGCGACCGGATTCTCGCTTACTTTGCAAGCCGCTACGGTCTAACGTGCCCTCAATGTGGTGAGACGTACCCATGAATGGCCGCATCCTCGAAATAGACGAAGCGACCTACGAAGCCGATAAGTTCTTTGACGACTTTCCGACACTACGTTCGTCGATATGTTGGAGACTTATCGAACGCGGCAGCACACCGCGTCATGCGTGGTACGCTTCGCCCAGGCTGAATCCGAATTACGAGCCAGATCATTCGCGCAAGTTTGATCTTGGCCGCGCGGCGCACGCTCTCCTACTCGGCAAAGGTGCTGAGTTTGTAATTATCGACGCCGATGGGTTTCAGGCTAAAGAAGCGCGCCGCCTGCGCGATGAAGCCTATGCCGAACGAAAAACGCCGTTGCTCAAAAAGGATTTTGACCAAGCCGCCGCGATGTGTGCAGCCGCGCGCGACCAGTTACAGGAATTAGTCAGCGCCGGAACACTCGAACGTATGCCTTTCGGCGCTGGCGAGACTGAGCGCGTTCTGTTGTGGGAAGATCGCGGCGTTTGGTGTCGTTGCCGCGTCGATTATCTGCCGCATGATGGCGAGATATTACTAGAATACAAATCTACTAACGCCAGCGCGCATCCTGACCTGTTCCAGTTTCGGTAGTGGGTCAGTTTGAAAAACCAGCCGAAAATTAACCGCGAGGTTTCTACCGCTTCGCACCTTTCGGGCGTCCGTCCGGAGCCGCTGGCGTTGTCGTCTGTGCCCCTGTGGGCGCAGACGCTGGGACTTGGAAACCCACTGCTGCCTGTGCTTGCTGGCTGGCAAGCCATGCCGGCGTTATCGCTTGGTAATTCGCGGCCATCGCTCCAAAAACTAATTGGTCGAGAACGGCCTTTTCAGCAACGGAAAGCGTCGTGTAGCTCTTCCCGTAAAATTCGCGGGAAGCTTGGAGTGCCAATGAAAGCCACTGTTGGGCGGCAATCATCCGCAAAAGATTCGTGTCGAAAGATTCCTGGGCCATGAAATCCTCCCTTTACTGGTTCTATTTGTCTGCCTTCGGTTTAGACGAAGATATTTTTACCGGGGAACGGCGACTGCTTTCGGCCTTAATTTCATATTCATCCATCCAGCCACTGACAGATGCCCGAACGGCATTTTCAATGCTTTGAACATCGTTCTTGATTGAAGATATATTGAAATCGACATCGAGAATGCGGGCTTCGATGTTACCTACTCTCGTCGCAATTTCTCTCAATTCATTTGGCGTTGATTTAGTGCGAGAGACTTCAAACACAATAATAACCAGCACAACCAATATCATGATGAGAAGGGTTTCCATATTTGCCCCTATTTCTGTGTTTTGCCACGCTGATCATGGTGGAGCACGTGCTGGGGAGCGTAGTCGATCCTACCGCCAAATTCCCGCTCGGTTGATTGCATACTGCCGCGTTCCCAATCGTCCACCATCTTTGCCACGTCGATTAAGTCCCACAGCTTGTCACTGACCTTGGCTGCCATGGCGGGCGTGACGCGCGTGGTCTGGTGGATGCGGCAGAAATTGTAGTGCATGAAATAGATCGCCAGCGCGTGACAGTGGTTTTCCATTTTCTTGGAAAACGCATTGGTCAGCCTAGTGAAGCGGCGAAGGCCCATACGGATATTCAGGTTCATGCGCTCCGCGTGCGACGTGCTGGCCTTGGACATATCGGGGTTTCCGATCATCGCGTGCCGCTTCGCGCCGATGCATGGTGTAGGGCTATACCGGCGATGCGCTTCCGTCACTGAAACCGGCGTACCGTAGATTTTCACAAGCTGCGCGTAGTCAACATCGTCGCCAAACGCGCTTTCGATTGCTTGCACATAGGGCTTATGCCCGTCGCTGGTGATCTGGACTCGATTGCCGAGCCGTCCCTTCAAATCCATGACGAACGCGCGAGCGTGGTCCAGGTCGCGGTTGCCGACGAACCAGGACGGCACCAGCTTGGTTTCCTCGTCGATTGCGGTCCAAGTCCAAACGTCGCCAATGCCCAGGCCCTTGCGCTCGTAGGGCACGTTCTTTTCCTTCGCGCCGACGAAGCTCCAAATCTCGTCCAGCTGTAAGCGCTTGCACGGAAGCTCGCGCATCGCGCGGTCCTGATACTCGGAGCAGGCTTCCCCCGCATCGCGTAGCAGTTTGACGACGGTGTTCTTGCTGGCCCCGGTCTGGCGGCTGATCGCACGGATCGCCATGCCCTCGACCATCAGGCCGAGGATTTGGGCGCGTTCTTCCGTGGTCAGTCGGTTCATAGTGACCGTTATACGTGAGCGGTCACGTAATGTCAAATGGCGGTTTTACAGGCGGAATAGCAGGGGTGCGCTCGTGACCATTGCATCTGCCCCAAATTACCCTTAGTTCTGTCGTATGCAGTTAACCTGCTTGAAACCGAACGTGGCTATCTAGGGGGGAGGGTCACGAATGGAGAAGGATTCTGTGGTGTCGCGGGTAACGCCCAATATGGAGTTCGCAACCATCGCCGTGAAATACCGGCTCGTCGATGGTTATCACGTCTTCACGTCATCAGACGTGAAAGGCCTCTATGTGGCGAGCAAGGACTCCAAGAAGGCATTCGATGCCGTATCTGAAGTTCTTGAGGAACTCATTTACCGCAAGACAAAGAAGCGTGGCCACGTTGTAGCTGCGGTTCCGTATGACGACTGGCTTAAGCGTACGACGCATCGTGGACGTCGTCGTAGCCAAGTGATCGGTAGGGATTTCGTACTTCAAATCGCTGCCTAGGCCGCACCATCATGGCGATGCGGCGGCTGCGCGTGGCCGAGTTCGAATCGGAACTCGAAGCGCGAGAGTGCAGTAAAGTTGGTACAACCAAAAGCGGTCATTGCATTTGGGAGACCAAAGACGGCGAGCCGTTTTCGGTCTCTCCGCCAGAAGAGGATTCAGACGGGCACGTTTCCTACCCCGACTGGATGCTGGACGATCTGATCGCCGAAGTAGGCTTGCCCACCAAAAAGCGGGTAACCCACTAAACTCCTCGCAATTTGCGGTGTTTTCGCCAGCGAGCCAAAGCCGCATGGCGAGCGGACTCTCTCTTTTCGGCGCGGTTCAATGCCTTCGCTCTGGCTTTTCCGCCCTTGAGGCCGCCTAGCCGCCCCAAGGCAACGGCGGCTGGGTCGCGCTTATCCTCTACTTCATCGCTGACCCGTCCTGTCGCTATGTCGCCTATGAGCTTGGCGAGCGATACCGGGTCGCGGGGGCGCTTAAGGCGCTTGGTGGCCATGCGTTGAACATGGCATGAGCCTTAGACAAGGCCAAGGGGGCGGGAATTTCAAACTGACCCACTACCCCAGTTTCGGCAAGTGCGGCAGCTTGGATACGATGCTCAACTGGCGTTCTATCGTCGCGGCCTCGAAGCCTGCGGCATCGCAAACAGCCCGCAAGTCGGAATCATCGCACAGGAAACCGAGCCGCCGTATTTGCTTTCTTACATGCGCCTGGACGATGAGCTAATCATGCGCGCAAACGAACGGGTTGAACGCGCGCTGAAAACATGGAAAAAGTGTTTAGAAACAAATACATGGCCTGGGTTTAGTCTCGCTGGCTACGATGTGGAATTGACCGAGCGCGAGCGCGCCGAAATGGATGGGGCACACGCGCGCAATGGCGCAAGTGGTTCCCATGTCACGAGCGAGGATGTGGCCGCGACCGTCAACACGCCAAGCAATCTGTTCCGCAAATGAGTTTGCCGCCGCGCCGTCCGATTAAGCGCACCGACAATGCGAGCATTCATCGCAAGTGGTTACGCGGATTCGTCTGCATCTGTGAGAACGACGACGGCAACTGCGATCTATTCCATCCAATCGAGTTAGCTCACTACCGCACCGCTGCGAACAGCGGCATGGGAAAGAAACCAAGCTCAATCTGGCTCGTGCCGTTGTGTCGCACCCATCACCGCGAGCAGCACACAATCGGCCAACTATCGTTCGAGCAAAAACACAAATTCGATATGGGCCGCAAGGCGATTGAGTTCGCCAGTCAAAGCCCCGACCGCGCCATCAAGGACGCCGCGAAGGCTTTTCATCAACCATCCGCTCC
>JAGWKM010000119.1 GCA_028865305.1 Patescibacteria group bacterium
AGCGTGGTCCACGGCCTCGGCGTTGCGTCGTCCTGTTGTTTTGATTCGTTCATGTTTGGGTGGGTTTAGGGTTGGGTTGGGGGTTACAGCAGTTCAGCCTCCCGTTTGGCAAACTCAAAAGCCCGTGCGCGCTCCTCGCTTTTTTCAGAACCGTCGTCAGGAAATTCCTTGTTGTTTGATTCCCGGATGCCGATTTTTTCCCAATCGTCCAGAGAGCGGAACAGGCAACCCATCCGAACCCAGCGAGAGCCGTCTTTGGCGAGCAACGCCCAAACTTGGTATTTGTACAGTCCGGTAAATACCTTCAGTTTTGATATTTTTAGTTTCTTGCCGTCGGCACCGGACAGGTCGGCACCGGACAGGTTGGCATTGGACAGGTTGGCGCTGGACAGGTCGGCCCCGCGCAGGTCGGCACCGGATTTCGCGGCCGCTAGCAAGCATTCCTTCATGGAAGGAAAATCTCCTTCAAAAATCAGCTTTCCGAACACGGAGTTAATTTTTAGTTTCATACGTTTTTTGGGTTAAAGTTTGGCGGGTTGGCTGTCCCCGCCGCCGGAGCGAATCAGGCAACCGGCAAAAAGAAATTCATGGACACATTTCCGCAGGAATGCTCCTGCGAGGCAAAATCCGCCTTGATTCCAGCGCGGTTCAGGGCGTTGAAGATATAGGCATCCATCGGTTTGCGAGCCCACGGCACATTATCGCCGTGTGCGACAGTGGTTCGGACGGTGAATGTTTTGGCGTCGTTAAACACAACGTAGCCTGTGCAGTCGTTGTGCTCACCTCGGTTATACCGTCCGATGGCTTTACCGACGATCTGTTTAATCGAGTTTTGAGTTTTCATGGTGGCTTTTTGGTTCGTCGGAGCTTGATTGCTGCCGATGGTTAAAATATACGCTAACCGCTTATCGCATGCAACAATTATTTTCGACCTTGACTATACTTTTTAGTTATACTACCGGCCAAAAAAAATCTTTACAAACGGCTAACCCTGTCTGATAGTCGGTGCGCAGTACAAATTAAACCCGTCAGGTTCCCGGTGAAGTGAGACGCACGCACCAGGAACTGACCAACGAAAGAAAGTCTATGAAAGTAAGCACGGTGGCAGATGTGAACGAACTCCCGGACGATTCTCTAGTCCACGCCTTCAGGGGCACGATCAAACAGTTATTCAAGCGGAAGACCGGTGAATCCGACCGCGGCCCTTGGTCATTCGAGAACATGGTCGTCTCGGACGGCCGGGCCGAAATCAAGGTCATCCTTAAGGACCGCGACCCGCTGGACCCCATTCTCAAGGGTAAGGTCGTGTATTTATTGTCCAGCCAGACGAGCAAGGGCTGGCATGGGGTGAAAGCCAAGGATGACGAGTATGATGGAAAGGTCAAGCGTATCCTGTGGGTGACTGGCGCGGCTGAAATAGTTCCCGGTACCGAGTACGAAGCGCGGGGCGCACAAGCCACAGCACAGGCACCAGCGAGTGCCAAGGATGCTCCGGCGCATCCAGAGCCACAGAAGCCGCAGGAAGGCCACGTCACGCCAGATAAACACCTGTTCAATGCCCGGCAGTTCGCCGGGCGCCGGGTGTCCCTGCTCAAGGTCGCAACCCGGGCGGCATTGCAATTCAAGCGCGAGTTCGATTCGTTGCCGGACGAAATGCGTCAGGGGATAAAACTGGAGGGCGATGTTTTTTGGGCGCGCGTGACCAGCATCTTTATTTCGCTGGAAGCCGAGGGATTGGCCATGCGCCGGGGTTTCGCGGACGGCCTGCCTACCAACATTTCTCTCACCGACCTCAAACCGGTCAAGAATCAGCCAGCGAGCACGAGCCAAGCACCGGCTGCACCTGCGCCGCCACCGCAACCGCCTCCGCCAACTCCTGAGGACAGTGATGACGAAACAATTCCATTTTAGTATTGCATCCCAACCCGCTTAGGTTAATGTATGAAAAATGAGCTATCAGCTTACCTTTCAAAAATTGGAGCCAAAGGCGGATCAGCCACAACAGCATCAAAACGACGTGCTGCTCGTGAAAATGGAAAACGCGGCGGCAGGCCTAAAAAAATGTTTCAAATGCGGAGAAGCAAAAACAACAAATGATTTTTACAAACATTCCGCAATGGCAGATGGGTTGCTAGGAAAATGCAAGGATTGCACAAAAAAAGATGCAGCTAACAGAATAGAACGTGTAAAAAATGATGTAAATTGGGTCGAAAAAGAAAGAGAAAGATGTCGCAATAAACAAGTTATTTATCGTAAAACCCATGTTGTAAAAACTTATCCCGAGGTCAAGGAGCGATGGGCCGACAAAAACAAAATTAAACGAAAAGCACAATTTGCAGCAAATAATGCCCTAAGAGATGGTAAAATAAAACGATCCGAAATTTGTGAAATATGTGGTGCCAAGGGAGAATTAGAAAAGCATCATCCAGATTACGAAAAACCACTTCTCATACAATGGCTTTGTTTGAAATGTCATGGTCTAACAAGAAGAAAAAATAAATATGTACCGATTGGACGCAACCCATAACGAAAGGAAATCTGTAGCATGAAACGCATTATCACAATGACCGGCGAAGGCTTCGCCAGCCGGTCTTTCTCACACAAAATCACACCGGTAACGGTGTTCACCGGACCGAACCGGCGGGGCAAAACCACGCGCCTTAATATTGTTGCTTGGGTACTGGCCGGGTACGTGCCTAACGTGGCTGCCCGATCCTCCGACGTGTACAAGGAACTTGGTATCGGTCAAAACATGACCGGCGAACTCACGTTCGATGACGGATCATTCATTCGGCGCCGACTGATTGGCCAAAAATCGGGGGTCAAAGCGAGCATGACCCAGGAGGGATTCGCTGATGATTTCGCAGTGCCGCCCGTGCTGGTGGACGCACGCGAGTTCCTGAACCTGTCCGAGCGCGAGCGCGTGAAGTTCGTATTCCGACTCACCAGTTCAGCCGCGGACAGGTCAAAGGTCGGACAGACCGTGATTGCGAACCTCAAGTGCTTGAAATTGGACGAGCACACGCCGGAAGCGGAAGCGGCACTGACTGACCTTGTGGCCGAGGTGCAGAA
>JAGWKM010000027.1 GCA_028865305.1 Patescibacteria group bacterium
GACAACGTATTGTGAAATTCAAACCCGGTAGGCGATTTGATTTCAAGCGTGGCCTCGGGATGTGTCTGACAGAATTCCTCCGCCCATGAAAGCGCGTCAAGCTGAGCCTTCATTTCGGCACACGTAGTGTCGTATACACCTTGCGCCATTGATGGCATTTTGGCCTTGGAGAAATCGGCGTACATTTCCGTCAATTGTTCGACCATCTTTTTCAAGACGGCAAGCTTCATACTCACTGTCAGCATTATACAACCCTCTTTTTGGCGCCGCGTACCGCGGCGTTGGCGATTTTGATAGCGCGTTTATCGCCGCGCTTTTTCCGTTCTTTGTTGGCGACCTTTACCCACAAGCGTTTCAGTTTTAGCGTTGTCGCTTTGTGGGTGTGGTGTATCGCATCATTGATGTTCCACGGCATTGTCGTCTCTCATTGCTGAAATATGATATTGGTGTGAGCCGTCGTGAGCAATCCCTCCGCAGGGAATAAACGACGTCGCCAGTTGTTCGCGGATTTGTAGATATGCGGCGTCAAGCGTATCTATCAACCGGCCAGACTTCAATTTTATTTCGATAATAATCATAGCCAAAACCCGAAAAAGTCATGCACAGCAATGAGCACGACGGCCAGGATGATAGCCCATTTCACGATTGCGAAAAAGTCAGCATGAATAATAAACATTATTGCACCGTTCGTTCATACTGACAGAATTTTCTACCGATTTTGGCAATCGGACCAATGCGTCGGACTTCGACGTATTTGTGCCCGCAGTTGACAAGATGGTCGAACATGCGCGCAGCGTTATCTTCATCGCGCGCAGCTTGTCCGAATATGGCACCGTCATCGTCAATCCACGTCACAAGGAATTTGTTTTCGTTTTTCATTTTAGTCCTTAGCATGACGTGTTTGTTACAGCAATTCGCCCATAGTGGACATATGGCGGCGACATAGCCGATGGACGCTTATGTCGGTTTGATTTAAGAATTGCCATTGCCTTGCGCTTTCTTCATGCGCTCAAGCGCACGACGGATATACGGCGACACCTGGGGCGAATTCTTTTCAACCTGCAACCGGTGTAATTCCTGCAACACAAGCCGCATGTTGTCTTTGTCGGTGGCGAGCGGCGCGGTCATTTGTATATTTCCTTTTCCATGTTCTGTTCATCAACCAATCGTCGCTGCATATACGCAGCGAATTCTGGTGACATTTCAATTGCGGTTTGTATGAGGATTTCAGCGGCGCCAGAATATCCTGCATATCCATGTTCAGGATGTGACGCGTTTACGCGCGCCATTAAAAGCCGCTTATATTCTTTGGATAAGGCGTTAGCCTCTTTGCAATTCATTGGCGGTACTCATTGATTGCGCAAATACTATTCCACACTCTCCCCCGCCTCGCAAGCGTAAAAAAGTGTTCGCTTAATGTTCTGTCAAGAGATATTTAAGATTTTTTGAAAATACCCTTAATGGCCGTCGTCGCGCCGCCGGGGATAAGCTTATCCGCGGTGCGCAATGACCCGATACCAAGCAATGCGTAAAGCAATGCCTGAATATCTGCGTTGCCAATAACGGGCGGGGAAGGGATTTTGTGTCCGACCAATAGAACAAACCACGTCAACAGCGGGACAAACAGCCATTGATATGCGAGCGCGACCACGCAAAGCCAACCTACCGCGGGACGCCAACCGGCGACAAACAACGAGCCGCTTGTCGCTTCCGTTTTGTTGATAGCTCTTTGATCCGCGTCAGCCTGCAATGCAGCGGTGATAATTGCCTGCTGCAACTGCAATTGCGCTTTGGCTTTTTCTTCGGGATTGGGGATGAAATCAAGAATTCGGTTGACGATTGAACCGATAGCCCCAGCGGGATTGAACAAATCGGCAAGCCAAGTAGGCATTAGAATGGCCTCTTTTTCCGAAATTCAAGCGCGGGCTTATTGAATTCTGGAATGCCCAACAAGGTCTCAATGCGCGTCAAGCGCTCCCCGATTTTCTGAAACCCCGTGGCGATACGCATAATGACTGCCGCTTGCATGCCCATGACAGTAATCGCCAGAGTCGCAAGCGCAATCCAATCCGCGTCAGTCATGGGATAACCTCTAGCTTGTTTCCATTGGGCAATGCGAGATTATCCGCGATGTATTGCCTATCCGCCAATCCCGAAGGATAGCACGTTACGATGCATCCGTCTGACGCGTCCCCGGGATGTTCGATACTGTCTCCGTGGATGAAGAAACCGGAACGCCCGTAGGTTTCGGTTCCGGTGCATGGGACAAGCGGGAAAGCCCGCGGACCAAGTTGTGTATGTTCCACTGCGCGTCCGATAGTCCACTCGCCAAGAGGTATAGGCCCGCGCATAATAGCAGAACAATAAAAAGGATTGTTCTGATACGGGCCTCGACGTCCAGAATACGCATGTACAATTCGTTTTCCATCGGATAGCTCCCAGTTTGACAGGCTGTACGTCCACATTATTCTGACACCCTACCGCCAATGATTTGTATTGGTGCGCCGCGGGTCAGAGAGACAAGCCCGACAATGATAAGAATGATGCCGATAACGATAGTGATAAAGCGCGTCAGCCAATTTCCGCTTGTGGCATTGGCGGGTGGCGTCGCACCATTACCAATAAAGTAATTCGGCACACCGAACAAATCGGCAAACAATCCACCGAGCAACGATTGGTTTGTCATGGCGGGCATACCGCCCGACGAATTCGTTGCAGGAATTGCTGGAATAGCCGGAAGCCCCGGCAATCCGCTTCCGGCCAATGAGCCGGAAGGATTACCGGAGCTAACGAAATTATCCCATTTCCCAATGAACATACCTAGGGCGTCGGGGCCATAGTAAGGTGTCCCGTCAGGATTATATCCCGCGACAACCGCCCCAGGCATACCTCACCCGTTATTAAACGGTGGACGTGCGGGGAGTAATGCCGATGCGACGCAAGGCATCGAAACGCGCCAGCGCGAGGCGTACCGTTGCATGGCTTTCCGAAATGGGAGAGCCATTCAACAGATAGTCCAGGCGATACTTACCGACCGGCCTGGGCGGTTCCGAGGCTGCGCTGATTTGCCTTGGTTTCAGGCTTTCGCGGACTGCGGCGGACAATTCATCCGTCGCGGTCTCGAAATTCGCGGGCATGGCTTCATGCTGCGTTTGGCCCAACGCGCTGTCGTCGGAAGTCTGGTCGAGCATACGCGCCAGAGCGTTGTCGTCGGTGGGGTTGTGAATTTCCGTCATTTGTTTTGGGCCTTTCCTACGGGTGCAAGGTGAACGCGGGTAGTGTACCACAACGCATGAAACAAATCCGTTGCGGTGAAATACGGCTTTGGCGAAAGATGCGGGTCGGGCGTCACATTCTTTTGCGCCTCTTGTGCAATGTTCGGGATAAGCCCGTAATCATTGTAATTGAAGTCCGAAGTTGGGCCTTGTTTCATATCATGCTCCCGCGTCCGCGCCATATCCGACAAGGGTATTGTACTGATAAGTGCTCGTCGGATTGGAGTTATTGAAAGACCCGCATTTGCTCGCTTTTGAACAACCGCTGCAATTGTTCGACTGGTTTACGTTGTTCAACGGCTGCAATGTCTGCGGTGGATTTGGCGTCAACAACGGCGGATTGTAAGGCGCCACATTATAGTTGTATGGGGTTTGCGGCACCGATGTATCCGCGGCGGTTGGAATTGGCGTACCATCCGCGCCCGTAGGGACGTTTGATCCGCTGTACAGGTACAGATAAATCAGCACAAGGGCGACGCCCCCGACACCTAGGGCAATGTAAATATCGCGGTGTTCAGTGCCTTCCATATCGCACCTAGAAAATTGATCCGATGGCGCCGAGGATGCCACCAACCGCGCTACCCCAACCGCCTTGACTTGATGCCGTCGCGGGGCCTTTGGCGTTCACATAGGACACCGCGCCGCCACCGGGCAACGAAACATTGACGGTTGTTTTCTTACCCGATGCCGCTGTATTGATGATTTGCGCGGCGGTCTGATAACCTGCCGCGGCAACGTTTGCATTCGCATTGATTTGGGCGATTTGTTCCTGCGATTGGTACGCGGCCGTTTGTCCCTGCTCTTGGAACGATGCGATGGCCTCATATGTATTCGCGGTAATCGCCGCTTGATCCGTCTGCGCTTTGATTTGCGCCTGTTGCGTGGCGTTCGCCAAGTCAGCGACTTGCACCTGGGCTTGGATGCCCGCAAGCGTCGTATCCTCTTGTGTCTGATTTTGCGCGAGAGCGACTTGGGCTTGTTGCTGTATCTGGTACGTCTGCGCATTGGCGCCGATTTGTGCGATAGCGACTTGCGCAGCGGTTTGGTTTGCCGCGCTTCCGGCTTGAATGTTCGCCAAATTTTCCTGCGACTGTGCAGCGATTTCGGCAGGCGCATTCGGGTCTGTTTGCGTGGTTGCCGCGCTTTGCGAGGAACCTCCGCCGAACAGCAACAGCACAAGGAAAAGCCCGCCTAGTACCAGAACGATACTAAGAGGATGCTTTTTCAACCATGCTAGCGCTTCATGCATTACAGGATTGCCTCCGGGGTTTCCCCGTTTGCGTAAGGATTGTCGGCAAGCTGGCCGTTCCACATCTGGCCCGCCGCGATGCCGGCGATGCCAGTAGGCACAACGGATTGCGTGACGAAAACCTGCGGTGCCGTTCCCATCAATTGATGTAATACTTCTTCCCCAGGGCCTTTGATCAATTGCATCGGCAGCGACAGCCTGTCAAAGGCCATAGCTTCGGCGCCGATATAGTTTTGATCGGACTGAGTATTCCGATAGCTCACAACCGCGCTTGTGAAGAATTCACGGATTGTCGGGTGAACAAACCGCCACCATTTTTCATGCGGCGACTGAAAGCGCTGCCGGTCGATCATGTATCACCCATAAAATCCGGGGCCGGTCTGCGTATCCCCAAGGTGGAACATTGACGAATAATTGGCACCCGTAACGGGGGCCTCCGCGGCACCTAGCGCGGTCGCCAACGAATTGCCACCAGCGGACAGAATACCGGCGGTATTAGCGTTGCGGCTCACAAGCGTTGCAAGCAACGCCACGCCGATAATCGCTACCGCGATTGTCACTACTCCACTGACTAGCTCATTCATGGCCTACCTCACGACACCGGCGCAACTGCCGATTTGATGATTGACGAAAAAGCATTTCCACCAGCGGTAATCACACTTGCGGTCTGACCGCTGCGGCTGAAAATGACAGCGACGACGGCAAGCCCTACAATGGCCGTCAATACTGCAATCAATCCATCCGCCAGTTTATCCATTACAGTCCGCCGATGTTCTGCAAATTCTGGTTTATTTGGTCCTCCGGCGACAATCCCTGCGGAGTTGTACTCAACGCAGGCGAGACTGTCAACGGTTGTAAAGGTACGCCTGCCGTCCCACTTCCCGCACCGGATTGTACAAATTGCTGCAATTGAGCGAATACCCCTTGATTGGATATTACGAGCACAATCAATAGCAACGTCATAAACGCTATAGATAGCGGGCGCAATTTCGGTATGTACCCCATACCACCGACGATGGCAATTGCAGCAACCCAAACGATGAAACCGTTGTTACCGGTGAAATCGTTCTGCACGAGTGACCATAATTGCCCCTGCGTATTGCGAACGCCTGAGACGACCAAGATAGCGCCTGCAAGAATGAGCGCATAAGGCATTTGTCACCCGTAAAATACCGCTGCGTATTGCGGTAATTCCCCCTTGGCCGTCACGTACAGAATGAACGCTGCGACCAAAAAGAAAAAGATGGTTGAGGTTTGCGTCACGTCAAATCACGTAACGACGGGGAGGGTGCCCGGGTACTTTTTCGAGTACCACGCGCCGACGAGAAACGCGGCGACAACCACAAGCACCAAACCGATTGACCAATGCAATCCCATAGGGGCCTCCTTAGACGATTTCACCGACGACGTGCCCCGCTTCTCGGAGTACACGCGTCCACAGATAAATGACGACAAGGACAAAGCCGGTAAACAGTATCCACGACGTCGCGTCTGCGTTGACGTTGAATGGCTGTTTCCACCAATTCACAAAGGCCGTCCAATTCACTGGTTTTGTCCTTTTGCTAGAGGTTCCGGGCGCGTCGTCACCGCACTATGACAACGCGCCCGGTCCCACTTCCCGACCGCCAGACGGGAATTAGGCGTTACCGCCACCCGCGAGGGACGCGGCGCCGACGAGCGTATTGGTGATTGCGAACATTTCCCATCCGACCAGCGCATTCGCCCCGGCATTGACGGTGCCGTTGGGGTTCAGAATGAGTTGCTGGTTGCCGAACTGGATTGTATTGATCGGCTTTTTCCGGCTGTCGAAATAGTACATTCCGAGCGGGAAATCGGTGCCGATGGTATCGCGGGCAAAGACGCCCGGGAACCAAGACGGATATTTGAAAATGTTCGTGAAATTTGCCGTCTGCAAATTCCAGTAGTTGATGTCCGTACCCGCCGCGTTGTAGGCGCCCCCGGTCTGGTTGTCGTAGATAACGATTGTCGAAAGGAACGACCGGAAATTCGCGTAGGGGATTGGGTAATCCTGGCCCGTCACCATGCCGCTGACGGTGGTGTTCTGGAGCATGTACAGCGTGCTGAGATCGATCACGGGGAGCAACTGATACCCGTTTTTGTCGGTTGGCAACTGATCGTAATACACCTGATGCACCGTCACGGTGTATGAGGAAATCACACCCGTTGCGCCAGTCGCATCATACTGATAAACCGCGGACGTTGGGTCGGCGGTATGCGCGACGAACGCCTGGGCGCTTGTCGCCATGGTCAACTGCAACTGCGCAGTCGCATTGACGACGTTTGCCCACATGGCGCCGCGCAAATCCACATCGGAATAGGCCAACGGCACCCAGAACAGCATGTGGACCGTCGCGCCCGCCGTCGTGAGTGTGGCGGGGGCCGTCGCGATATTGGCGGTAAAGACTTCGCCGTAACCGACCGGATAATCGGTGTTGATGGTCATCACCGACATGAAAGGCCGATGCGCCTTCGCCGAATTGACCGCGTTCAGATGCCAGCCCGTCGTCTGAATTCGCGTGTTGTTCGACAGATCGTTGAACTGAACCTGCTGAATGAAATTCGCGGCGCCGAACTGCGTCCGAAGGCCGTTGTTTGTCCCAAGCGTCAACGTCGCCTGAACATCGACGTAAAAGCCGAGAATGAGACCGGCATAGCGCGGCTGGATATTCAGCACCGTCTGCGCTGTCGGCGCAAACGTTTGCGAGAAAATCTGTTGCTGCTTTTTCAGCGCGCTCTGCACAATGGCCTGACGATTGGCGAGATTGGCCGCTTTCACCTGAGCAGCGGAAGGCGCCGCTGGCGCGCCCGCGCTCGAAAGATACGAATAATCGCTTGCGGGCGCTGCGCTCACCACTACCGCAGCAACGCCACCGAGCATTGCATTACGAAGTTTGTTCACTTGAAGCCTCCTATCGGCGTTACTGCGTTGTCGCCAGCGTTGGCGACGGTTCAGAATTGGGGGACAGTCCTGTCGTGTTGTTCTGCGGAATGTGGAACGGATGCAAAATCACATTGAGCAGGAACACGCCAATCACCGTCATCAAAAAGACGGTAAACCAATTCAGCGGCAATTTGATGATTGCCCAATTAAGCATTGGCGCGCGCTTTCGCTGCGGCGCCGACGCCCATCGCAATCACTTTGACAATGAGGAAACCGCCGACAACCATCAAAAAGACGGTGGCCCAATTCGTCGGTGTCCAGGCAATGATAACCGGTTCCATTTCCGCCAGTCTCCTAGGTAGTCAAACAACCCGGTAGCGGGCCACTTTCCTACTTGGTGCCCCCGGCTCGGGGGCGAACTGCGCTTGTTCTGGCGGAAACCTAGCGCGAAACGTGTTGATAATCTTGGGAAAATCGGGAACTGGCCCGAACTCAACCAAGCTATCGTCAGCGACGTTATACCAATACGAACAATAGGGGGCAAGCCGGTAGTTTGTGCCTAGATACTCTTTATTTGCTAGTGGTGGCACAACGCCCGCGATTTTCTTTCTGTCGTCAAAGCGGTTGAGATTGAATACCTGCACGAAATCCGCTTCGCTTTCCACGAATTTTGTAATCCACGCGGGACGCTGCGACAAAACGATAACTGGAATGTTTTTGTCGCGGCCTTGTGTAAGGATGGAATTGAACGCGTCGGTTACTTCAATCGCGTATCCTTCATCAATATACACAAGGCAATTTTCGCGCTCCCAAATGCGCCTGAATAACGCATCAAGCCTTATCGCATCGTCAGGTGTTGGAAGCGGGCGAACGCGATACAATCCGGGTTTGTCCGGTGTATCATTCACGTCGATCGTTTTGATTTGCGGAATTTCAGCACACAACTGCGCAATCTTTTTGTCGCCCTTAGTATCGACAATCAATCCCGCTTGTTCGGTGAAATTATGGCCGCTCAAATGCCACAACCCGGCTTGCGTTTTCCCCGAGCCTGTTCGCCCGACAATATACAATCTGTCAGATGCACCGGGGAATTTAACAAGCGCGGATGTGTTCTTGAGCGTTTCGACCATATCTAATTCGGAATGCTGATTTTCGTCGGATCAAACGTCGCGAATACGTTGCCAGCGTCGAATGCTGGGTTGCGTTTTGGTTCCGGCTTTGGCGGTGGGGGAGGCGGGGCCGGTCGCGCCGATTGCGGTGCCGACTGAACAGGTGCTGCATTGGGTGCGGGCTTTGGTTGTTTGTTTTTCGCGTCAAGCCAACGGAAATACAACGCGACTGCCATAGGTGGATAAATCGTCGCGCATGTTTCAATTAGCGTTGCGTATGCCTCTTGCTTTGGCGTCATTTCGATTTTGTAAAATTTCAGAACGTCCGCCCACGCGGCGCCGAGCCGCTTCGCTTCATCATCGTCAATGCTGAATTCATCGCATTTCGTCAGCGCTGCTAACGACGCATGAATTCCAAACAAAGACCGTTCGATAAACGACGCCCTTATACGACGCGGTATTTCCGCCTTTGCGCCGCTGTTTGGGATTTCTCCGGAGCGCCGGGCGACGCAGCGGTCACAGGAGCAATCTCCTGGATGCCTTCCGCGTTTTCTTGCGGCGGTATCTCCGGCGGCGTCACCACTTCCGTTTGCGGTTGCACTGGCGGCGCCGATTGGCGCGGCGATGCCAACGCTTGAATTTCGCGCGATAAGCGGGTCAATTCGTCCCGCAGGCCCGCTACTTGTTGCGGCAGACCCTCCGCCATTTGCGCCAGATTTGTCTTGAGTTCCTGTACTTCCGTCTGCAAAGACGTTAGCGTCGATGTCGTCCATTCCTTGTTATCCTTCAGCCCCGCGGCAAGTCTGGTTTCAATTTCCCCGATGCGTTCGGAGATTGCGGCAATTGTTTCGTTGTCGTCGATGTCGGGGCTTGGAACACTGACGACAACCTGAGTTGTTCCTTGCTCGGTTTCTTCCGTGTGAACTTCTGAAACCGCTGGAGGGGTTTCCCCGTGTACGTTCTCATTCACCATTTTATCCCTCGCCGTCACCGACCTTGACCTTGGCTCCGTTGACCATTCGATACCACGCGACATTGCCGTCGCTATCTCTTTCAGAAAACTCCTGCGGCTTTGCCTTGAAATCAATTGCCATCGGTTTCAAATCCGGGTCATTGATTGTACCAGCCTCGCCAGCAAAAAATTCCGGAAAGCGGTCCTTGATGAAGTGGTCGATAACATCGACGCGTGTCGCCAATCCCTCGACCGCTTTCCGTATGTCATGCAGTCTGATTATAAGACTGTCGATTTTGCTCTCCCGTATCTCCACCGATTGCAGTATGGACAGGAGGGATTGCTCCAATTTCGCTAGGCGAGTTTGGAGTTCCAGTGATTGGTCTGACATTGTTTTCCCTTTCGTTGGCGGTCGATACGATATACTGTTCGATGCGCTCCAAGCTTCGTTCGATACGCGCCAACGCTTCATGGTGCGCAATGAGCGTTGAATTCAGTGTCGATATATGCGCCTCGAATTGCTGCACGCGCTCGATAACATTCTTTTTGAGTTCCTGCTCATCAATGTTCAAATGTCTGAGCAGCGCGCGGACCATATTTTCTATGGCGGACATGATGGCTTGTTCCCGTCTTGTCAAAGGTGAAGGGGGAGCGTAACACTTGTCGCTGTCGAAAAAAAGACGCCCCCGGTTGAGGCCGGAGGCGTCTGGTTTGCCTGGGTAGGGCAGCAGGGGCACTGACAGCCCCTATATAGAGTATAAGGGGCCAGCATGGCAAGAGGCCGTAGAGGGGCTAAAAAGGGACGTGGTCGGCAAACCGACGACTATTTAACAAGCGCACGTCAATTGTCGCGCATCGTCCCATCCCTCAAAAAATTTCGTAATCGCAAAACGCTCACCAAATCAGAAAAGGCAACGATACGTCGCCGCGAAAAACAATTGCGGAATATTCCATTTCTAGTGCCAGTGAGCAAAAAACAAGCGAAGAAATTAGGCCGCAAAAAATTATTCCTTCCGGGCGTTCAAGCTGTGCAATTGCGCAACGTGCACCCGGAGGCTAAAATCAAATTCAAAGGTAAGAACGTCGAAGTTTTGCAAGACGGCCAGCGCTGGATATATTGGGCATTAGATACTGACACCGTCCGCAGTCGTCGCGGTATGCGCAAAGCCGGACAAGACGCATTCAATAAACAATTCCCAATCGAACGCGTCAGCGATTTGGCCGCAAAGGCTTTTCAAAAATTCCGAGTGCAGCAAGTACACCTTTGGGCGCACGCTGGCATTGTCGGCGATGCATTTGAAAGTGTGCAGCAATTCGTCATGTGGGTGAATGAAAAATGGAACCAAGGGCGATATATCAGTACCAGATATTTCGCCGGAGGCGACATATACACACAACCAAGCGACCCGGGGAAATGGGTAAACGGGATTGCTATTCTAATAGAAGATACGGGGTACACCGAAAAACGAAAGGCACTGACAAATGAACCGCCGCAGAAAACTAACAACGTGGTATCGCCAAAGCGTAGCAAAAAGAAAACATGATTGCGCTCAATGCGGCACCGACATTCAATGTGAAAGCTTATATGAACGCGTGGTATTCGCCGCCGGTAATAAGTTGGAGCCGGAAGCGTATCATATAAGTCCGCCATGCCCTGATTATTACGTTTCTTAATCGCGCTTCCGCCAATGGCGCGTGCAAGAAAAATCGCGACGTGCGATTGCGAAACCGACCCTTTCGCAAATGGCGTATATATTCGCCCGTTCATTTGGGGATTTTACGACGGCAACAAATTTCTGATTTTCAATACGACAGAAGAATTGGTCAATTACATACGCGACAAACCATTGGTCATATACGCTCACAATGGTGGCAAATTCGACTTTATGTATATGCTATCCTTCGTTGAAGAAACGCGGGCACAAATTATAAACGGCCGCATCATTTCAATGAAAATTGGCGAATGCGAATTGGTGGATAGCTACGCCGCCGTACCTCAGTCTCTTAAATCCATCAAAAAGAATGAAATCGAATACTGGAAAATGAAAAAGGAACATCGCGAAAAATACCGCGATGAAATCATTTCGTATCTGCGGGGCGATTGCGTTTATTTACATGAACTAATGACGGCCTATAGAAAAGCAGCAGGAACAAAGAAAACAATTGCCAGCAACGCACTCACTTACGCGAAAAAATTGGGTATCAATCCGGGGACAACCAATTACAGATTTGACCAGAATTACCGGCCTTTTTATTTCGGGGGTAGAACAGAGTGCTTTAGGCCCGGGTCATGGGAAAATATCTCGGGGTTCGATATTCATTCGTCCTATCCGCGAGCAATGCAGGAATTCCATTGCACCGGGCATGAAATGCATCGCCGCGATAATTTCGGAAATATGACCCGCGAGGAAATACAACGCAGTTTTATTGTACTCGATTGTTTCGCCGATGGTTGTTTTCCAATTCGCGCCAATAACAGCGAAGGGCTTAGATTTCCCGCTGAAAAAAACACTTATCACATTACCGGGTGGGAATATCTAGCGGCCAAAGACTTAGATTTGATAGACGATGAAAAGATATTGAGCGTCCGATTTACAAAAGATACAATCTCATTCGTCGAATACGTCAAATACTGGTACGATTACAAAAACAATCACCCGAAAAAATCAGACCCAATCAATTACACGATTGGGAAAGTTATGATGAATTCTTTGTACGGAAAATTGGCCCAAAATCCTGAGAAATACCACGATTACAAAATCGTTCCGAACGGTACAAAACTTCCATGCACAACACCGACACCCGATAAAAATGGCGTATGCAAAATCTGTGAAATAGAGGAGACAAATCACGGCTGGCAATTCTATACTCTCTTTGAGGGGAAAACTTTTCACCGCAGACCATCATTATGGAAGCATCATTATAGATTTGGCATCGCATGGGAAAGCAAACCGCTATACAAAAATGTGGCAACAGGCGCATCAATTACCGGCTATGCCCGCGCTGCCCTTTTACGCGCAATTCACGCTGTCGGACGGGAGCACGTTATCTATTGCGATACCGACAGCCTCGTTGTCGATCAATTCGCCAATTCAAACGCGTTGCCGCAAACGGAAAAAATAGGCGATTGGGAAAAAGAGATTGAATGTGCGCCAATAGGTCACTTCGCTGGCAAAAAATTATATGCGATTGATCTAGGAAAAGAGGAAAAATGCACCTGCGAAAAGCGGGACGGCTCTTGCAAACGCCATAAGGTAGTCACCAAAGGCGCCAGATTGACCTATAAAGAGGTTATAGAAATCGTTAATGGTGACGAAATTCTATATAATCCCGAGGCCCCCACTTTTTCACTTGCAAACGGTATTGGATTTGGGCCTAGAATGATCCGTCGAACAGCGCAATAACGCGCTTCATTTTATGAAAGGAAACCGCCGTCATGGCACGTAAGCAGTCCGACCCGTCCGAGGCCAATAAGGCCGTTCTGGACGCCCGCCAGAAGCTCCAGCTTGCGAAGGATGCCGACGCAAAAGGCAGCACCGACAAGACCAAGGCCGCTGTCAAGCACGCGTCCGAACATCTTTCCAAGTGCATCGAAACCGAAAACCGGGAACGGTTCGTCAACGTCGGCGGCGGACGCGTCCGCAAGGCCCGTCTCGCGCTGCGCAATCTCGCCAGCGTCGGCAATCCCCGGTCCTATTCCTACACTCAGGCCGACGTGCTGAAGGCCAAGGCAGCGTTGCAGGGCGAATTGGATACCTGCATTGCCAAGCTGGAAAGCGCGCTGACCAAGGGCGGCCCCGCGAAAGTGGCCGACGATTTCACGTTCTGATTGCCCCAGCGCATCCCCCATCAGAACGTGAAGCGCCCTTGCCCCCCGGGTTGTAAAATAGGGGGGTTTTTCTGCAATGAAAGGTGACACCGCCAAATGACAAAAGAAACGTCTACCGCTGGCATTCCGCCAAAGAGCGCCAGACAACATCGCGCGACATATTCGCGTGATAAACTCAATGGCGGATGGCTTGTCCGCGTCGTCGGCCCGCGCGCGAAGGAATTCGCGGGGCGTGTCGTTCCCGTCGAAACAACGCATGGCGAGGACACGGAAAAGCTCGACGCTCTGATTTGGTCCGGCGTTGACGACGGCACGTATACCAAAGAGGACGCCGGAAAGCCCGTCGGCCTCTATTCGTTCAAGCCGCGTCCGAAGGAAAAGACGGAAGCGGCATTCTAATTCAGGCGTCCAACGAAAGCAGCGCTTGAATAAAGGCACCCGCGGGGACCGGCTTGCCCCCGCGGGTGTTCTTTTTTACACCGTTTTCCAGACTGTCGGTGGCAGATAGAAATTGAGGAACGAGACCGGAATGGGCGTCACAAGCCCGGAACTTGAAAGCGTGATAACCGGCGGCGTGCTTGTGATAATGGGAACGATTGCCGACGAATTCGGTGGAATTGTCAGCGTTTGACCGGTGCCGTTCATGGTGACAATCAATTCGCTTCCGTTGATGCCGTTATCGGCCATGAGAGTTTGCAGCGTCGTGAAAACTTTTTGCTGATACTCCTGAGTAAAATCGAAAAGATAGGACGCCGTTGCTGTGAAATCCAACGGATAAGAAATGGCCTTCGGCCCCTCGCACGGAATAAGGCCGTTTAACAGCGAATTGATTGACTGAGTGGACGGATTAAGCATTGTGTACTCCTATTTTAAAAGACCCTCGTGAATTCTGAGGCGGTTGATGTTCGCGATTGGCGGTAATTTTGGGATTTGCGATAGCGTTGCCCCATAAATTGCCGGCGGGCTTCCCTGATCATTCGTGAAAAGCAATGCATTATTGCGGTCGAATTTGCCGGTATATGTTCCAGTGACTGTGGTATACCAGCTTGCTGACCCGGCATCTTGCGGAACCAATTCCAAAACGAAATAGCCGCTAAGATCGGGCAACACCAATACGCCGAGACCGTTCATTACAACCCCGTCAATCGTAACGGGATGGTCCTGAAAGATGAAAAGAAATCCGACACGCGTCCCGCGCCGCTCATTTGTTATCGTCGCTTT
>JAGWKM010000120.1 GCA_028865305.1 Patescibacteria group bacterium
GAACCCCAAATTTCGGCTCGCTTATTGGCATAGGCGATTTTTCCGTCGGCGCTCGGCACGGCGTGATCGGCGGCTGCGCCGAAGGTCACACCAATGACCGGATGGCCGAGATGGCGAAGCTGATCGAGTACGCCGGAGCCGAAAGAACCGTCGTCGATAAACACCGCATCCGGCTTGAATTCCGCTATGAGCGCGGCAATTCGTCCGGCGACTTGCACCGTGTCGGCTCCGCGCATTGTCACCCACGGGATTGAAACCGCATCACGTCCGCGCCGAAAGGCTATCACTGTGGCGTCATCACCGTACCGCGCGATGTCGCAGCCCATCACCATCGGATCGAGGATGGTTACATCGAGTGAAAATGCCCGGTCATGCGACATTGCCGATTCAGCCATTTCGGTGGGAATAAACTGCATCGTGCCGGCACGCGGAAACACGCCGCGCACGCGGACACGGACGAAATCGCTATCCTCGCCGTAATCCGTAACCCATTCTTTGATTTGATCTTTGTTTGTGAAACGCGAGGTGCGGCTATCGACTTGACGCGTAATCCAACGATGGCGGAATCGCCCGAAGCATTCCTTGAAACGACCCGTGTTCCTCGTCGGATTTCCGAAAACGCACCAGATTATCTGCGTGTCTTTGTCGGTTAGCGCACCTTCGGTGGTTTCCCAGATGATGTCAGGGATGGCGCTGGCTTCATCGTAGACGACGATGATGCGCTTTCCTTGATTATGAAGCCCAGCAAACGCCTCAGTGCGTGTTTCTGACCACGTAACCGCGTCGATGCGCCACGTTTTTTCGTGATCCTTGTCCGACGAAAAGATAGCTGTCGCCGTGTAATCAAACATATCGCGGCCGATGAATAGTCTTAGCCATCGCGCTAATTCCGGCCACGTCTTTGTGCGAAGCTGGACTTCCGTATTGGCCGTAATAACGCCGCGCGTGTCCTGCATGGTCGCCATAGACCATAATATCAGCCACGCCACTAAGGCCGATTTTCCGACGCCGTGGCCGGAAGCGGTTGCGCCTTGAATTGCCTCATTGAGATTTTTTAGCCCATCTCGAATATCGGCGAGCAACCCGGCCTGCCATTCATCAGGACCGTCATGCGTAGATAATTCCGTCCCATCTTTGCGCCAAGGAAATGCACCTTGAACGAACGCCAACGGATCGTCTTTTACAGAGCCAAGCCATCGTTCTAATTGGGTTCCTCCGTGGTTTTCTTCTATATATTTTACCATTAGATGAGGCGTCCCTCTCGTTGCGCAAATTCTATAGGATGAATCGCCTGTTTTCGCGCATTGCAGGCGCGACAAAGAAGTTGGATATTTCTAGGGTAATTCGTTCCACCGAGCGCAAGTGGAATTATGTGGTCTCTATAAATCAGCGAGAATTTAAGCGGTTTACGACACCAAGCGCATTTGCATCGCTGTAAATTGTAAATTTTTTCTACGTCAGAATTCGTAATAATTCCTTTCGCACTTAATTCTCTGGCGCGTCGATTGTTTTGATTTTTGAGTTTTCGTAACCGAATCGTTATGTTGCGTATTGGCTTCCATTTCTTACGTGCGCAGCCACAAGAAATAGTTTGCCCTGATATTAAATCAGATGACGCGACGGCCTTTTTCTTTCCGCAATCACAAAGGCACATCCACATTAAACTTCCGTGGCTATTACGTTCATTCGTTTGATATTTCGCAATCAAATGTCCAGAACGCAGGCCACAGATGTCTTTCGCCCGCGATGCTCTCGCTTCTGCATTAGCGCAGCCGCAAGAACGGCTATTTCCTGAGGTTAGATTTCCAACGATAACGTCAACAACATTGCCGCATGAGCAATTGCATCTCCATACCGTTTCGCAATTAGCGGTTCTTCCTACTGGCTTCAGAACCTCTAGCCGCCCAAATCGAAATCCGGTTAAATCCCGGCGAATTTTTCGGGGTGGGATATCCATATCGGCTGCTGGGTTGTATTTAACCATCGCGCGGTACGAGCTTTAATTCATAGCCGATAGCGTTAGCAGCCTTTTCGAATTTCTCAATTGTAGGGGTATGTTTTCGCTTCCATTTGACGAGGCACGTTAGGCTCGTGCCAGCTTTCTCCGCAACGTCCGTCATCGCGAGGTTTCTGGCTTTCAGGATGGCAAAGAATTGGATGACGAGAGGATGGGCAAAGGGAGCGATAGGACAACTTTCGTGATGAGGATTTGGTGATCTCATAATCTTTAACTTTCTATCTTTTAGATGAATGACCATTGGTGGAGGTCCGTTGCGGAGGGACAGGACGACCTTCCCCAGCGTATAGCTGGAGTCGGCCCATCCCTCGCGCGTGCAGCATGACCACTGGAGCCAGGCCGTCGCCTTCGGGGCCATCCGAGCGGGAATGCTGGCTGGCTTTCGTGCTGCTGTCGGCGGTATTTCCCCCGCCCCCCGGTCTTGCGGCCCCACGATTACGGACCACCGCTGACGCTTCGCCGGAACCCTATTCTGGTAGCGCCGTAGGCTTACGCCGCCCCAGCGGTTTACCCGCCGACGCCGTAAGAGCGCGCCAGTTTTGACAATTTCCAAAGTCCGCCATATAATTAACCCGTTGAGCGGGTATGGCCTTTCGGCGGACTTCGGTCACTGATCGCCAGCCCTGGGCGCAAGCCCAACCGACGACGAGCCGCCATCGGATTGGCTCCGGTGGCGGTTCTCAACTGCAACACACGATTTTCGTAGATTTCGCTCTAATTCTAACTCATCGGCCGTCATCAAATCGATGGGGCCGACGTAACCGCCGCTGCCGGGCGGATTTCCTGGGCTATGCCAAGGCATGAGCTTGTCGCGCCACATCGTCATTTGTGCGCGCCACGTCGCCTTGTCTTGCCCGTAAATTCTGGTTTCGGTGATTTGGATGCGCTCATCCTCGTCAAGCCATCGCTCGCCGTTGAGCCATGTTGAGGGATGAGGTTGAAACCTCGTCGGCGTATCGCGCTCTTTTAGAATTTGTCTAAATCGCCTCGCCGTCGCTAAAAGAGTTTCGGCGTCAACGATTTGACGAGCGCGATAGTATGATT
>JAGWKM010000121.1 GCA_028865305.1 Patescibacteria group bacterium
CGCGAGGAGCGGCAAACAAACAAGACCGGATCATGAACCGCTACTTCGGACGCGATCTAAAACACCTTTCCCCGCCGCCCGAGCCGCGCAAGTTTGACGTGGGCGAGCATCTTATGGGCGGATTTCTTGTGGCGGTGATTTTGTTAATCCTTATCGGAGCAATCAAATGAGCCATCAGCAGAAAATCGAGAAGGCGATAGTTTATCTTGGCCCGCGTTGGATTTGCCATCCTTCAAGGCGCATTGAACGCCTCAAGGAAGCGCAGCAGTCGGACATTCACAAGGCGGACGTTGCAGCGACGATAAAGCGCGTTCGCAAGGCGATGGAACGGGAGGCGCAAGCATGAGTAAGGACACAAGCGGTCCAGCTTTCCCGTTGCCGCCGCTAGGCGAAGGAAATTATCCGGACTGGCAGGGAAGCGGTGGATTGTCGGTTAGAGATTACTTCGCGGCGGCTGCGTTGCCTGCTTGCATACAAACTTGCGCCAATGATTCAGGATCAGCAGAAAAGGAATCATATTTCGCAATGCGGGCTTATATGTGTGCCGATGCCATGCTTGCCGAGCGTGACAAATGACCATGGACAGCATGCGGATTTATTCGCGCCAGGACGTGGATAAGCTCATCGCCGAGCACTTGGCGGTCCACAAAGAGCGCGGATTCGCGCATCTGTGCGCTGCGGCAATGTCTGGCGCAATCATGGGCGTGCTTGCTGTGCTGGCGTGGCAGGCGATTTTTAATTAACGGAGGGCTAAATGAGCGCCGTATTACAAGACACGCGCGAGCATCAGGCTTGGGAACTGCTGCGTAAGCTAAAGGCATTTTGCACTAAGGACGAGTTTTCGTTGCTGTGCTGGTTGGCGGGTTTTTCTTACAAACAATTTGAGGATTAAACAATGAAATGGTATGACACTGGCGGCGGGGATTTCGAGCAAGCCCCCATCGGAACGCACCCGGCGAGGTGCGTCAAGATTATCGACATCGGCACACAAAAAGGCGAGTACCAAGGACAGGCTAACTTTCGCCGACAAGTCATCATCGGCTGGGAGTTGCCGAATGAACTGATGACCGAGGGTGATGGAAAAGGCAAGCCTTTCGTCGTGTCAAAGTTCTACACGGCGAGCCTGGGCGAGAAAGCAAACCTGCGACGTGACCTGCAGAACTGGCGCGGGCGAGAATTCACGACCGAGGAGTTGGCGGGTTTCCACGCCAAGAACATTCTCGGCAAGACCTGCATGTTGTCACTCACCGCCAATGACAAGGGAAAGACCCGCGTTACTGGCGTCATGGCGTTGCCAAAGGGTATGACCGTCCCTGAGCAGGTCAATACGTCCGTCTATTTCAGCCTGGACGAATTCAACCGCGAAGTGTTCGAGGGATTGTCCAAGGGCTACCAGAAGTTCATCACGGCAAGCCCCGAGTACCAGCAAATCCTTGCTGGCGGAAATAACCCACGGGCTGGTTCAGCGAATGACATGGACGACGATATCCCTTTTAATTAGAACTGTGCTATAATGGGCATATGGAGGTATGCCATGCACAGTTCTAAAACGTGTTTCAAATGTGGGAAAAGAAAACCTCTTAATTCGTTCTACGCGCACCACGCAATGGCAGATGGCCATGTCAACAAATGCAAGGAATGCAACAAGGTAGATGTTCGTGAAAACAGAAAAAAGAAGGTTAAATATTATCGTGCATACGATAGCGCAAGAGCAAAACTACCTGAACGTGTTCGCGCAGCAATTGCGCAAACTAAATTGTGGCGCTCTGAAGATCGTAGGAGAGAAAAATGTCATAACGCGGTTGCTAGAGCACTACGTAACGGTGTATTAAAACCTGAACCATGCGAAAAGTGCTATTGCAATACTGTTGTTGCGCACCATGAGGATTACGATCAACCATTGAAGGTTAGATGGCTATGCCAAGCGTGCCATTGTCAATTACACAAAAAGGCCACATTTTAACATGAACACTTCCCTTTACGTCCTTGCAGATGAATACCTCCAAGCGGCTGAGAAAATGGCTGACTTGGAACTTGACGATAAAACGATTTCAGACACCCTTGAAGGGCTTGCCGGTACTTTGGAGGTCAAGGCTACAAATGTCGCCATGTTTATCCGAAATCTTGAAGCGGGGGCCGGGGCCATCAAGGAAGCCGAGTCCAAAATGGCTGCTCGCAGGAAGTTCATCGAAAACAGGGCTGATCGAATCCGGGATTATCTCAAGATCAATATGCTCAGAACCGGGATAACAAAAATAGAGTGTCCCTATTTCAAGCTATCAATCCGGGACAATCCGCCGTCAGTCGTAATCGACGCGCCCGAGCTTGTTCCAAAGGACTATTTGAGACAGCCAGAACCGCCCCCACCAGCCCCGGACAAGAAATTGATAGCTCAGGCAATCAAGGACGGATTTGACGTGCCAGGGGCACATCTGGAACGCGGGCAAAGGCTTGAAATCAAGTGATCCAGCGCAGCGCCCGCACCCCCCTCCCAAGTTCCTCCCCTTGGGCGCGGGTGTTGTGGCTGGACCACATAGGAGATTAGGATGAGCGCGCATAAACCTGCTGGAGAAACGCCAAAAGAATTTTCCGTTCGGGCGAATTGGAAGGGGGAATTGATCCTGCGTGTACATGATTTTTCCGATCTTCCGTATTCAGGCGTGTGGCGTGACGCTCGACCAGAAGACCTACCAACCTTTTTTGAGTATATGAACGCCGGGAGACCGAAATGAGCGAAAGTTTGGAAGATAGGGCGCTGAGGATTTGGAACGAGGTCCACGCAAACGGAACGAAGTTACCGAACGTTGCTGAGTTCGCACGTCGCCTCACCGCCGAACAGCCGGCCGCCGAGCCGGTGGCGTGGGTAATTCCTGGTGACGACACCGCAAAGGTAAACGGGTTCATAGACGCAATGTGCTATCAACACGGAGAATTTACACGACCACTCTACGCCGCCCCTCCCGCTCCGGCGCAGGATGAGCGGGATGCGAAGACTGCTGGAGAGGATGATTCACTATGGCCGGAGATGAAGTCCCTCCGCGCTGCGATCGGGGA
>JAGWKM010000122.1 GCA_028865305.1 Patescibacteria group bacterium
TGAATCAAATGCCCGTCGGCAAGTTCACGAATTTGCAGCCGGTACGGTCGGGCTGGCCGCTCTTGCGGAGACTTTAGGTTTCAATCCGCTGTCAATCTACCGTTGGATTATGGGGAGGCCATAATGCCGAAGTTTCTAGAAGACAAACTAAAACGCGAGTACGGCGCGAGCAGCAAGATTCCGTACAAGATTATGAACCGAATCGGTGCGATTAGGGGGAACAAGGAGACGGCTAAAGGTCGCGCAATGGCGAAAAAGCACCGACGTGATACACGAGGCAGGCGGTGACGGCGAAAAAGAAAAAACGCGCGGTCAATAGTGACTTGGAAAACTCAATCATGGAACTTTTGCACGAAGTGATGAACGATGACGAGGCGTCTTTGACCGACAAGATGAAGGTCATCGACCGTGCATTGAAACTGGAACAAGTCCGTTTGAAGATCGAAGATGAAGAATACGGTACGGGATTTTTCGATGATAACTAAAAGGGGCCAACATCATGCAAGTTACCGACATTCCGCTTGTCAGAATCGCTATTCGCGTTTTGTCGCAGCGTCTCGTCACGCTTCTATCTTTGTTTATGACTTTCGCCCTATCGGCCGTGGTCATGTACCGGCCGACGTGGGAACGCGAGGGCATGGCTGCGTTCTTTGCCGTTGCCGTGTTCCTTCCCTGTGTGCTGCATGACCGAAGGAGAGACAAGGATGAGCAAGTTAAAACCGATCACAAAAACGGACCCCAAGAATGATCCGTTGTTGTTGAGTCCATGTGATCCAAAGAAACTGGTTGGCACAACCAAACCGGCAAGAAAGGTGATCGACTGATGGCTACCGAAATTCCTTTTACTCCAACTGGAAAAACTGTTGTTGCCAACGTAAGCGGAACAATAAATACAGTAAACGTCGTTTCTGATGCACCATCTAATCAACTTAGATTTTATAGTGTAAGCGCAGACGTAGCCATTAGAATCGGCAACTCTGCTGGAAATGCCGTTGTTTCATTGCCTACCCCTAACAATCCTGGTTATGGAATGCCAATTGTCGGTGGAAGTGGAAGAGTTCACATTTTTACGGCTGGACCGACCACAAACGTAACAGTGTCAATGGTTTCACTCACTGGAAATGCTGGTGTATCTCTTGTTTACATAACGCCCGGAGAAGGTATGACATGATTAGCAAGGGATTCCGTGATTGACCCGCAACAACATAAATATGGCGGCGGCTACAATGCCAGTTCCGCCTGATACAACCGAAGTACCTCTAATTTGGGTTGCATTGGGCGGATTGGCGAGCGCGTGCGCTGGCGCGTTTTCGTTGCTGTGGTCGGCCGTTTCAGGTGTTCGCAGAGAGGGAAACGACGGCCGCAAACAAATCTGGGACCGATTGACGGCATTGGGGGATCGCGACGCCAACTGGCGCGAGGATAATGCCAAGCACGCTGTTACCCGTGAGGATATGGCAGAGTTTCGCGATGAGCTTGAGGAACTGATTGAAAGCAGGTTCAAACTTCATGAGGCGCGCGTAGCTGATATGGTTCGATTTGAAATCGATAATAGGAAACCTCTCGGTGGCGCTTGATCAACAAATAGCCGCGGCAACGGCATACATGGAAGCATCTAATCAAGGTTCTGACGGTATCCGCGCCGTGATGCACGTTTTCTTTAACCGTCTCCAATTCGTTCCCAAATACGGTTCCACCATCGCCGATATCTGTCTTAGGCCGTGGCAATTCTCATGTTGGAACACGGCCGACCCTAATCGGCACCGGCTTTCCATTGTGGACGACAGAAATCCAATTCTGGCGGACTGCATTGCGGCTTATGATGAAGTTTCTGGCGGATCTGACGACCCTACGTTAGGCGCTACCCATTACATTGCCGACGGCATAACGCCGCCACCGTGGGTTTCGGAAGCGACGCAGACCGTCAAGATCGGGTCGCACACTTTTTACAAGGACGTGACTTGATCTATGGACGATCAGACGCAGCCACAAACAGTTACCAATGGCATCTACAAAGGCTCTTGGAAATTGAGGCGGCGCACGATTTTCTGCACTTTGATTTTTTGTGCCGTCGAAACGCTTTATTTCACGATATGGGCGACCGACACGGCGTTGCACCAGCAGATTGCCGTTTCAATCATCGCCCTGGGCGGGGCCACGATAGGCTCCTACGTATTCGGCGCAGTATGGGACGATCATTCGATCAGACGATTCCAACAAGGAGATAACTAATCATGTTGTTATGGGGAATAATTATAATTTGTGGAGTTATCTCTATAGGATGTTTTGCTATTGGAAAAATGAGTGAAACTCCCGGTGGTGTTAATACTGGGGGGATTTTTTTCTTTCCAGCTATACTGTTCGGATTGATTTGTGCTGTGGGATTGTTAGTCAAGGGATTGATGTAAATGTTTTCGTTTCTGACGCCATACCTTTCGATCATCAAATACGGCAGCATCGTCGTCGCTATCGGAGTGGTCATCTTTTTTGTTCATCGCTACGATCAAGGACAACAGTTGCAAGCGGTCTTAGATGCAACGCAGAAAGCCG
This sequence comes from Patescibacteria group bacterium, assembly GCA_028865305.1. Classification (GTDB taxonomy): domain Bacteria; phylum Patescibacteriota; class Minisyncoccia; order UBA6257; family 2-01-FULL-56-20; genus REEB161. The sequence goes on from JAGWKM010000122.1 coordinate 2,551, forward strand.
CCGAAGCTCAAAAAACGCAGGATGCCATTTCGCTCAAATCCGCCGTCGATGCCGCCCAACATCAGATCGAAATCCACACGGTGACGCAGACGATTACGAAAAGGATACCCGTTTATGTGGCAAAAACCGATGCCTGCCCTGTTAGCTCTAATTATGTGCGGTTGTGGAACGACGCCGTTGCCGGTACTGACACCTTTTCCGCAACCGCCGAAAAACCTAATGTCGCCGCCGGTTCCAATGCAACCGCTCACTGAACCTGCAACCGCCGTCGATGCGCTCGACAATGCCGTGCAGAACTTCGGCACTTGTCATGCCAATTCTCAGCAACTTATCGACCTGCAATCGTGGATCACACAACAAGAGAAAGTGAAATGATTGGATGGATAATGCCGTTGGTTTCCGGCCTCGCATATCGGCTGCGGGGTTCGTCGTGGTTTGGAAATGATTCAACGTGGAAAGGATTGCGTATTGCCAAACTTGCGGTCG
>JAGWKM010000123.1 GCA_028865305.1 Patescibacteria group bacterium
GGTTTTGGAGGGCGAAGCCGCTTCGTATCGGCGGGCTCTGGCAGCCGGGATTACGCTTGGCGTCGCGGCGCTGGTGCGGACTCCGGCGGCATTCCTTGTTGTTCCCATGGCGGGATATTTCCTGCTTCGGAAGAGATACATGCCCCTGTTCTTTTTCTGCCTTTCCGCTTTTTTGGTATTCACGCCGTGGATCGCGAGGAATTACGGGGTATACCGGACTTTTGTGCCGACCAACTTGGCATACGGCATTGATCTTGCCGCAGGCAATCATCCCGGAGCAAGCGGAGAGCTTGAGCCCTATCCGCGCAATGATCAGGTGGTCGCCGAATACGGGAAAATCGAGGCGACGCATATCCTCACGCGGGAGGCGCTCGTTTTTATGGTTTCGCGCCCCCTTGAGTTCGCCCAGATAACCCTGCGGCGCATTTCCATTTATTTCAGCTTCGCCCGGCCGACCGGTTTCTGGTTTTTCCTTTCGGGTCTGAGCGAGGCGTTGACGCTCGTGTCGTCATCGGTGTATGCGGCAATCCTTTTCTTCCTCGGTTTTGTCGGGTTGGCGTTTTCGTGGAAGGGAATGAAGAACTTTGAGTCGATGTCCTATTGGTTTTCGGGCATGCTGGTGATGATGCCTTTGTCGGTCATCTTCATCATTGTGGAAACCCGGTACCGGTTTTTGTCGTATCCGTTTTTCGCGATTTTCGCCGGATTGGGCTTTTGGGCCATGTTCCACAAAAAGATCTCGCCGAAGAAATACGCCGCAATAGCGGGTTTGATTCTGCTGAATTCAGGCTTCGACATCATCAGCAATGTCGGGCGCATCATACAGCGCATCCAGGCGCTCTGAGGCCTGTCAGTTGTTGAGTTTATAGAGTGTAAGCCCGGGGCCGAAATTATTGAAGTCGAACAGGGCAAGCGGACTGCCCCAGAGCTGGCTATTGGATATCGAATATGCCGGATGTACCGAACCGAATTTTCTGACGACTTCCTGCGTCGCTATAAAATTCTGAACCTGGGCGAATGCCGGGTCCCCGAACAGAAAATCCTCATCGCTGACAAGTGCATAGGCATAGTGGTGGTCTTTTGCATAGGTTGCAATCGATGCGAAGAACGCTTCGTTATTCACTGAATAGAGATTGAGGGCATGGAAGGTTGGCGTTGAGAGGGCTTCCTGGGGAAGTACGGATTCGGAGGCGTCCACTTGCCGCAGCGACCCGCTGTCGATGGCATTCTGTTCGGCGATCGCATCGGGTTCGGTCGGAAGCCGGGTCATGCGCGCAAAGACCAGTATTTTTTCATGGGCGGGGATGTTGTGCTCGATCCAATCAATCGCGGCGATCCGGGAATCGTTATGGGAGATGACCAATGCGAGCCGCAGAGAAAACGCGAGAGGGATCGCGAGCATCGCATAGAGCCAGCGTTTTTGCGACAGATCGACAAGGAATGTCAGTCCATAGGCGGCCATAATGGCCAGGATGGGCAGGAGGCCGGCGGTGAACCGGTGTTCGTAACGGAATGCGAGGTAGAAAAGGCCGCTGTAGATATAAATGAATGAAGCGAGGGCATAGAACACTCCGCGCCTTTTTTTAAAGAACGCAAGAAGTCCGATCAGCGCCAGAATGATAAGGAGGGGTTCCGAGTATGCGATGGGGGTCAGAAAATTGAACGGACTCAGCAGAAGCCCACCGAGTGTCTTCGCATGAGAAGTGGTGACGTCACCGGAAAAGCCCAAGCTTCTCGGATAGAGAATGATCGGAAGTGCTGCGAGTAACCCGAAGGAAACGATGCAGAGCATTATGGTTTTTCTGGTTACAGAGAGTTTCTCTTCAAAAAGATACCACGCGGCAAGCAGCGCAAGATAAAAGCCTGATACGACGCTGAAACCCATTCCGATTCCCGCCGCGACACTCGCGCGGAGATACCGCCTGTCGATGCTGTTGTTTCCGTCGGTTACAATCCATAAGACCAGCAAGCCGAAAAACGACACCATAAGCCAATGGCGGGAAGTGATGGAAAGTATGATATAGAGCAGGCTTGTGGACAGAAAAAAAGCCGCGAGAAGACCCGCCCGGTCCTCGCCGAATATATTCTTCCCGGCCTTATAGATTAAAAAGAGAGAAGCAAGCGATACCGCCACCATGATGCATCGCGCGGAGAGAAAGAATGCGGAGAGGTCGTTTACGATATAGGGAATGAACAAGCTTCCCAATGCATGATGCAGTAGATATTGGACTCCGAGGATTATCGAGAAGGGAAGGACGTACAGATAGGCCAGGTAGGGAGGATAATACAGCAGACTTGCGAAATCGCCCTGATGGAGAACGGGCAGGAGCGTGTGCAGCTGGAGCATTTTAAGGGCTGCGAGTATGAAGGGGGGTTCATCGTCGACCAGCCAGAGCGGCAGTCCGTAGGCTATGCCTATAAGCCTGATGACTCCTGCGAATGTAATGATTGTCAGGAGTATTTTCGTCGGAGCGTCCAGGGAGAATGTCCGTTTGAATACTTGCATAAGAATATTTTACTATAGCTTATTTTTTTGTTATAATCCATGGTATGCATAAGCTCTCGATAGTCATCCCCGCATACAACGAAAAGAGCACCATCCGTGAGATTATCGCCCAGGTAAAGGCGGCCGATATCGGCCCGATGGAGAAGGAGATCATCGTGGTTGATGACGGATCGGCGGACGGAACAAGGGATATCCTGAAAAGCATGGAAGGCATCCGTTATTTTTTCCATGAAAAGAATACCGGAAAAGGGGGAGCGGTGAAGACGGGATTCCAAAAGGCAACCGGCGATATTATTTTGATACAGGATGCCGATCTTGAATATTCTCCGAAAGAATATTCCCGTTTATTGGAGCCGATCGTTGCGGGAAGGGCCGATGTGGTTTTCGGGTCCCGTTTCATGGGGAGCGATCCGCATCGGGTGCTTTACGCTCTTAATTATTTTGCGAATAAATTTCTGACATTGCTTTCCAATCTGTTGTCGGGTTTGAATCTGACCGATATGGAAACCTGCTACAAAGTATTCAC
>JAGWKM010000124.1 GCA_028865305.1 Patescibacteria group bacterium
CCATAGAAAACGGTCGCAAGTGCGCCGTTCGCCATGTTGTCAACGAGCGCATAGAGGGGAACGATCTGGCTTCCCCGGTCATCAACGCCGCCGTTGCAGGAAATTTGCCAAGTGTTATCAACGCCCGTATCGCAGGAAATCGACGCCGAATAGTCCTGGGTATTGGCAAGCGGCACCCACTGAAACGCGCTGACTGATTTCGTCATGGCGTCCTACACTACAATATGTTGGTGATGCCCGCTACCTCTTGAAGTTTGGGCCGGATCGTGTCTAGGGTTGGTTGTCACGCCTACCCACACAATCCGGCCCCGAGGCAACCTATGCCCTCAAAATCTAGTAGCAAGCGCCACAGAAAGCAAGCAACAAGGCGCCGGCCGACTAGGACTAGATCGAAAACGGTGGATAAGGCCAGGCGTTCCCTTGACCGGGAAAGAGCCAAGCAAATCGCCGCCCTCGACAAACAACGCGCCAAAATAGACCGCGAGTACCGGCGCAAATTGCGCCAGCTGGAAAAAATCGGCGCCTACGAACCGGCGCGCACCAAACGCGAAAAACGCACCAAGACACTTAAGCTGACCAAGGCGCGTAAGGCCGCTATCAATCGACAATACAAAAAATTCGAGGAGATCATAACCGGCGACGTCTACGTATTCGTGCCGTTCCCGACCAAGAGCAAAAAGAAGCGCGAGGAGATCGCGCGCAAGGCGAAGCGCAACAAATACCGGGCGACGAAAAAGGGCATTGCCGTTCACAAGGGAACCGGAGTCAGTTCTGCCAAGATGGTCAAAAACCGTCGCGGCGAATATGTCATTCGCGTTCGTCGCAAACGCAAAGGTCGCACGGGTTCGCGCAAGACAACCGAGATCGTACCAATTGAACCCTTCCGCACAGTAGATGACGAAATTGACCGCATCGCCGCCGACGCCGAACTACTGGGGTCATTAGGCAAAGGGGAGAGTTATCGCTTCCGGGTTGAACTCTATGCCGATGGTGAAGGGTTCAGCCGCGCCATATTTGGCGACGTCGCCGCCTTACGCCGATATTTGTCAGACCGCTACGACTTCGAACAATACCCAGAATTCGGGATGGAATTTTTCCAGTCCATCACCGTGATGAAGGTCAGCGCGTCCCAGGCATTAGAGCAAAACGCCGCGCGCAACGAGTACAAACGCAAACGCTACAACGAGCGCCGCCGCACACGACGCGCCAGAAAAGAAGGACGGTCGGTCATGCGACCGGGGAGGTTCTGATATGAATGACAAAGTACACCATGTCATGTCATCGCGACAATTCCGCGACCATGAATGCCATTGGCCCGGTTGTACCGTTCAAGTGCCGCCCGCAATGTGGGGATGCAAATACCATTGGTACAAATTGCCCAAGCGTCTCCGGGATGACATTTGGCGCACCTATCAAATTGGACAAGAGGAGACCTTAACACCGTCGCGCGCCTATGTAGAGGTCGCGCGCAAAGTTCAAGTTTGGATCAAACAAGCCATAGAGACAGGATGGCTTAAAGAGGAGAAACAGCCGTGGCCAAGCGAAAAACGACAATCGCCGTCCTAGACACAGAAACAGACCCGTTCCAGCACCAACGAATTCCCAAGCCGTTCGCGATGGAGTTCTACTCCCTTGACGAACGCTTGCAAATTTGGGGAGACGATTGCGCGGAAAGGATGGCGTCATACCTCCAAGCACTAGACCGCCCATATATGATATTCGCACACAACGGCGGGAAATTCGATTTTCACTTTTTCTCCCCCTGGCTGGACAACCCGCTAAAAATCATCAAGAGCCGCATCGTGTCGGCGCGGTTGTTCCAGCACACTTTGCGCGATAGTTACGCCATCTTGCCGCGCCCGCTCCGTGACTTCGAAAAGATGGATTTCGATTACGCCAAGATGGAACGATCGGTCAGAGAAAAGCACAAAGCGGAAATTCTCACCTACCTGCACTCGGATTGCATCAACCTCTACGAAATCGTGCAAGACTTCATAAACCGTTTCGGCGTGCAATTGACCATCGGTGGGACGGCGATGAAGGAGATACGGAAGCGCCACAAGTTTCGTGAACTGTCCGAGACCGATGACGCAACGTATCGCCGTTTCTATTTCGGTGGACGCGTTGAAGCATTTGCCGACGGCATACAAAAGGGACCATTTGTCTGTGTTGACATAAATTCCAGTTACCCGGCGTCCATGCGAAACTATGACCATCCCGTCAACGGTTCGTTTCGAATGCAAACGACGTTGCCGACCGATAAGGACGCCGTGTATTTTTGCCGCTTCATTGGCGAAAACAGTGGCGCCCTCCCGGCCGTCGTGGACGGCAAATTGACGTTCAACAAAAAGGAAGGGGAATTTTTCGCATGTAGCCACGAATTGAACTTTGCCCTAGAGCGAGGTCTGGCACGCGTTGACGAAATCCTAGAATGTTACGTCGCACAAGAAACGATCCAGCTTGACACCTACGTCAACGATTGCATGGCACTTAAACTTCATGCCGAAAACGTCGGGGACAAAGCCGGGCGCCTGTTTTACAAATTGTTGGCGAACTCCGGTTATGGGAAGTTTGGCCAGAACCCGGCAAACTTCGAAGATTGGCGGATTTCCCGAGACCCAGGCGAAATGACCGACTTGGAAGAGGAAGGATATGTCTGGGTAGCAGAGTTAGACGATTTCGACTTGTATTGCAGAAAGAGCGACAATTACGGCCGGGGGTTCTACGACGTGAGTATAGCGGCGTCGATTACGAGCGCCAGTCGCAAAATGTTGCTTGAAGCCCTCCTAGATTGCGTTGATCCAATTTATTGCGACACTGACTCTATTATATGTCGCGAATTCCGTGGTCGAATTCACCCGACCGAACTAGGCGCCTGGAAGGTCGAAAAGACGGCCCAATTCGCCGCCATTGCCGCCAAAAAGGTTTATGCCCTCTACGACAACGAACGCGGCAAGCCGGTCAAATTGGCGTCCAAGGGCGGCACCCTCACCCTTGCCGATATTCTGGCCATTTG
>JAGWKM010000125.1 GCA_028865305.1 Patescibacteria group bacterium
CGGCTTGATAGTAGCGGTCGGTTTCGTTTCTTTTTTAGTCGATGTTTTGGTGCTCATGGATTACTGCTGGCTAATTTTTTCCAGTTTCCGGTTCAGTTTCTCGGCTTCCTGAAGCGTCAGCTGCGACTGGGCTTTCTGCTTCATTTCTCTTTTGAGCGCCTCGTCAAGCTTGTTGACCGCTTCACGCCTCCGGTCGGACGCCTCGGCCAATAATCCCTTTTCGCTAATCTCTCGCTCCTGGCAGGCGATGAATGAATTCCTGATGGCCCGGTCGATCTGCTCGAGCTGGGATTTCATTTCATCGTCCGATAACACCGATTTTTCCGATTCCGATTCGGCCTTGAAAGAAAAGTTTTCAGTGCCGAATTGCCGCAAAATGTTGAATGTGAATTTATTCATGGTTTTTCCCTTGGGGTTCGCGGATACTGTTCGTATTCGCTGTTAATTTTTCCCTTCGGGGATTTTATGGGAAATCCCCGTAAACCCTGATTCAGATGGGAATCAGATACCGGTCGGTTAGGCCGAGGTTCCGGTTAAGGTAGCTCCGACTTCTCCGCGCACCAATCGGTTGTTGTCGAGAATGGCGGCGACGCCTTCCCACTTCCATCCGACGGTTGATCGCTGTTCCAACGGGTCTGAAGTGTCCTGCACTCCACCGGTGTGGATGTAGGTTTTCAGTCCTCCCTGGAATTCGCTTACCGCGTAAGCTCCGACTCCGTAGCAGATGACTCCGTAGATGTCCACGCTTCCCGAACCGGCTCCGGCGTATACCGGGGATATGGTCGTTTCAATGATACGGACTCCCTGCCAGTATCCCAGCTCTCCGGTGAACAGGTTTCCCCTGCCTTCCTGGTTAGGAGTGGGCGAGGAATAGTTGATGGCTGATACGAACGATGAATCGTTCCTGAGGTCGTTGCAGACGTCCGGGTGGGCGATTAAGGCGTAGGCGTTTCCGATAATCGGCATGACCGGGAACTTCTTGACGTTGTTCCGGCGCAGGAATCTCATGTATCTCCTGATCAGGGTGGTGGTCAGGGTCATGGACGAGGTTACGGATGAACGGGCGCTTACGCTGCCGTCTCCGTAGACCACGTTGGTTCCCGCTCCCACGACGTTCATGATGGTCGTGTCAATCGTTTCAGTGGATTGAATTCCAAGCACTTCCGAAGCGTCCTTGATCATGCTCCGGTCATAGAGGAATTCCACGACATCGGTAATCGTGGTGAAGTCGCCGTACTGTGAAAGAACGGCGGTCACCGAATTCATCGTCAAGCTGGATCCGGGCGGAGTTACTCCCTCGGTGAGGGGATTCAAAGCTAAAGCCAGTTTGTTGAATCCTCGGAAGACGACGGTCTTGGAGTTAGATCCCTTGCTCACCGGATGCACTTTGGCGGTTTTGTACCATACCAATTCCTGTTTTAATATATCGATGAGCTCCTTGATGACGATCTTTTGTCCTACGTCAATGGCTGAAAATATTGTGCTCATGGTTATTCAGAATTTACTTGTATTAGAGCGTGATTACTCGGTAGGTCAGGTAGAGGTCGAGCGAACCGGCTCCCGTTGCCGGGTTTCCGGTGGCTACGATGGCTTCTACCGCTCCTCCGGCGGTCACGGTGTTGGCGGCGTTCGACGCAATCGCTGCTTCCATCTTCGCTACCAAAGTGGCGGTAGCTGCCAATAATGTTCCTGTATCCTCAAACAGAACAGTGCCAGACGTCTTGTCTGAGATGTCCAACTGCGTGTTTGTGGCGTAAGCGGCGGTCAAAAAGTTCATCCGTCCGGTTACCGCGATGAGGTCATAACACTGCGTGGTGGGAAGGGTCGGCAACAAGGTGATGGGAGTTGCGTGCAAGGCCAGAATCTGAGCTGAAGTCAGAGAAACTTTGGCATTCATAACTCCTGAAGCGTCAGTCGGCTCGGATAGAAATACCGTTGTAACGCCGGCGGCGTCCAGATCGGTCGTTCCTGGAGTGAAAGCAGTTGAGGCGGCGTTGGTAATCCAAACATAGCCAATCACCGCTTGGGTTGACTTATTGGCTTTTGGGAAATAAGCATCGCTCGGATATTCGTACTTGGTGAAGTCAGGGCCGGCCAGCCAGCTGAAAGTCGGTGCGGTTGATCCGTCGTTGGTGTTCAAATCAGCAATCAGGGCATAGATTCGGGAACATTTTATTCCCGTGTTGGTAGATCCGTTGTCGCCAGCCAGCGTGCCGACTATGTCGTCGGTCGAACCGTTGGGGTAGGGCGCGATTAAAAGCGCGTCCTCAAGGTTGGGAGCATCAGCGGATGCGATCAGGTTGGAAACAAGGCCTCCCGCCACAAATCGGAAAGCATTTTTATAAGTAACAGTCGGCGAGGACTGGGCTTTCAATCCCAAACCTGGGTCGTTTAACACCCGGTTGACACTTCTTCCCAGAAATGATTCTTCCATGGAATAGTGAAGTTAATTGTTATTGATGAAGGGAACCGAGTTGGTTTTCAAGCTCTCCGTAAAGGTCTTCCTTGGACATGGAGTCCAGATCAGGTTTTCCTTCGCGGCTGGCTTTCGATTCTCCCTCGCCTTGGATTTCCACTTTCGCCATCTGAAGGTCTACCAGCGTGTCCCCGATCAGCGATTTTATCGGTGTTTCGGGGTTGCGCAGGAAGGTCTTCCTGAGGTCATTCTTATGGTCGGCCAAGTTTGGAAACTTGGCGGCATATGCGGAAAACTCCGCTTCGAACCGCGCCTCGTTGTTGCGCTGCTCTACCGGCCCCAAGATGGAGGATGTTTCCTTCTTGATTACGTTGTAGAGATGGCTCAACAGCTCTCGCGACGGCTCGTCCTCGACGGCATCCAGAAACTCCTTGATGTTCTGGAACTCCTTCTTTTCGGGTTTTGGCTCGGTCTTGTTTTCCGGAGCTTCCGGTGATTCTTCAGCGGCTGGCTGCGGTTTCTGAGCGAGCTCTTTTACCTTCTCGGAAAGAGCGTGGAATCGCTTTTTCGCTTTCGGAGTGAGCGAGTTGATTTCCTC
>JAGWKM010000028.1 GCA_028865305.1 Patescibacteria group bacterium
TTTCAAGCACTTCAAGGCCGATACTGAACCTCAAAAATAATATGACACTTCACGCACCCACGCACAAAGCGAAGCTACTCCAAATATTAAAGGATATCTATTCCGATCCCGCCGTCGGCCAGTTCCTCGGCTTCAAAGGCGGCACGGCGGCATATCTTTTCTACGATCTTGGGCGCTTTTCAGTGGATCTTGATTTTGATCTGCTCGATGAAACAAAAGAGAATGCGGTGTTTGACCGCGTGAAAGAAATTCTCGCGCAGTATGGCACGGTGAAAGTCGCGCAGAAAAAACGGTACAGTCTCGTATATCTCCTTTCATACGCTGACAAAGTCGAGGGCGCTCAGAACGTCAAAGTGGAAATCAACCGTCGCAACTTCGGATCGAAATACGAAGTGAAACCCTACCTTGGCATCTCGATGAAGGTGATGACGCAACCCGACATGGCTGCGCACAAGCTCGTCGCCATGTACGAGCGTATGAGCCGCACGAACCGCGATATTTTTGATGTCTGGTTTTTCCTCAAAAACGACTGGCCTATCAACGACGAGATTATCACGCTCCGGACGAAATTATCTTTCAAAGAATTTCTCGAAAAATGCGTAGCGGCGCTTGAAAAAATGAGCGACCAAAATATTCTTCACGGCATGGGCGAGTTGCTTACGGAAAAGCAAAAGGCGTGGGTCAAGGCGCATCTCAAGAAAGAAACGATTTTCCTCCTCAAATTACGAGCTGATGTTTTCAAGAAGAAATAGCTTTGCAGATTAGTTTTGGCTGCCAAGCATTTTCTGCACCGTATAAATCTCCACTTCGAGCTTCCGGAAAAGCTCATCGTGAATTTCCTCGTTCTTGAATTCGATTTTTTGTCCGGCCTTATCGACATCAAGGAATAGTCGTCGCTTTTTGTCGCCGTAGTCATATAGCACGAGCAACGTGAAGGAATCATCAATGCGCTCGTTGTACCAGATGAGGCATTGCTCGCCGCGCCAGATGTGCGCATTCTTTCGGACGTTTTCAAATGGATCTATTTTTATCACCCTGCCATTGGGACATAAAATAAAATGGATTGCAACGGTGGAAAATTATTCTCTGAACGTTCCGGCCGATGCATCGGGCTGGACAAAACTGTGGGCAAATGGGCTGCTTGACGCGGTTTGGGAACGGTGGAATAATGGGCATGAAATTAACAAAGTGTCCGTTGCCCTTCGATGGGTCAACCTCTGCGGTCGCAGCGGTTGAGGCAAACAACGATACGCGCTATCATGTAAAACGACAGGGGCAACCTTGTCACCGCCAGCTGGCGGTTATGCCCATGCCCGCAAGGGTATGGAACAGCACGAACCCGCTGATTTGCCTCGGCGGGTTTTGTGCAATTTATGAGACTGAGCGAGGCAATCGCAAAATTTACGAACTGGCGGAAATTCAAAGTCAAAAGCGCTACGGTGAAAGGCTATGATTTGACGCTCAAAAATTTCTGCCTCTACCTCCGCGACCCGGAACTCGAAGCCGTGACCATCACGGACATTATGGAATATTTGAACGGCATGGAGCAGCTTGGATGGGAACGCAACAGCTTCGTCGGCAAATGCATGGCACTCCGGAAATTCTTCGAGTTTTACCGATTGCAGCATCTGCCGGTTGTCGACGAAGATCTCATTCCGATCGCGCACAAAGAATTTAATATTCCAAGAGTTGCGACGGAAGAAAATTACCAAAAATTATTGACCGCGATTCCGACGGACACGAACGATCCTCGCCATATTCGCAATCTTGCGATCGTGAATTTGCTCTGGGACACCGGCGCGAGAAACGGCGAGGTTATGGCGCTTGATGTCGACGATCTGCAGCTCGACCGCATGAAGGCCGTCATCAAAACGGAAAAATCGAAAGGCCGACGGCCGATCCGTGAAATCTTCTGGACGGATTCGACGAATGCCAATTTGAAGCGGTGGCTTGAAAAGCGTGAGGAGCTAAAAATGAAGATGATCATGCACGATCCGGAGGCGGTGTTTATTTCCATTTGCAGCGGTGCACTCGCCAACTCGAGCGGGCAGCGGTTTTCGATCAAGGGCGTAGGAGAAATCCTGCGCCGTTATTCTAATAAGGCCGGGATTGAAAGCATGAATGCCCATAGCTTCCGGCACCACATGGGTCATGATATCGTAAAGAAGGGTGGGTCGAGTTCCGATGTGATGAATATTCTCGGCCACGCCTCGCTTGCGAGTTCGACGATCTATACGATGATGACGGACAAAGAACTGGAGGCGCGGTATCGCCAATTCAAAGGAAAATGAAACGCATTCAAGAAGACAGGGAACGGAGCAAGAAAATTTACGCAATGCGCTGCGACCGCAAGTCGTACAAAGAAATTGCCAAAAATTTCGGCATCAGCGTGACTCGGGCCAAGCAGATTTTTTGCCGCGAACACGCGAGGAAATTGAGCTTGGAGCCGGATCCCGATGTCGCGCAGAATGTACCACACGGGCAGGGGTAGCCCGTAATTCCGAGCGGGGTGAACGCACCGCTTGTCCACTCCGGCCAGCTTGACTGGGTTTGGGGCAGGCGCATAATGATACTACAGAACTTTTAAAACTCAGCGAATTGCCATTGCGCTCGCCTGCCGAGGTCCCGAAAAAAACCGGAGGTTCGGCAGACGAGCGAGCGAGGTGATTCTACTTTCAATCCTCATGGAACACCCTAAAAATACAAACATTGCGGGATGCAGAATACCGAAGAGCACCGGCAGAACATGGCGCTCGGCGGCAAGAAACATGAGGCAACAGGAGGTTAGATAAAAAGAAGGCCGCTCAAGCGAGCGGCCTTTTGACCGAAGAAGGGAATTCTACAACCTGCGGCGCCGGATGCGGCCGATGCCGGCGAGGGCGCAGCCGACAAGGACAAACGGCAGTGGTTCTGGAGTGGGGGTAGGGGTACCGACCAAGAACTCCTGATTCGAACTGAAGCCGCTGCCGGGAGTAACGACTTTCATCTCGGAATAGTTCCACGCCGATCTGTCCTGGCTCGCGAGCCAGGCAAGCCATGTGTCCGAGCCGGCGGTGTCCGGCGTGGCCGGATTGAAAATATTCCATATCGCGAATTGAATGTCGCCGATTTGTCCGCTATTGCCGGGTTGCTGCATCTCGTACGCCAACATCGCGGCCTGCTCATAATTCTGGAGCATGGGCGCCGCCGTGAAGCGGACGGACGTAAGCGTCGGAAAGATGCTGATAGCAACTCCTAGGTTTCCGCTTGGGACGTAGGTAATGTGCTTGAAATCATCACACACGAGCTGCACCGGCTGTCCATCCAGCAATCCGCCGGCCGGCCCGACATAGTAACCGAGGTACGTTTGCGTCGGCAAGGTTTCCACGGCCAACGTACTCGCAAAGGCAGCCGGCCCGATGGCAAGGGCAACGGCTGCGGTCAGAAAGGCAAATTTGAACTTGCGCAATTTTTTTCCTCTGGTTGATTTCTCCCGAAACGGGAGTTACTATTCTCTTTATAACAAATATAGATGAATTTGTAAAGTGCTCTCGCAGTCAGTCATAATGGCGAATACATAAATAACATTAAAGGACCAATATGGAATATTTAAAAAACGAACAGGAAAAAGCGGCAATGCGATGGATGGATGAGGCGGCGAAAATCGCGAAGAGGGCGTTGTGCCACAAGGCAAATTGCGGCACGGTCATCGTACAAAACGGGCAGATTATCGGCGAAGGATACAATGCGCCGCCATTGGATAAGGAAGAAAATCGCCGGTGTGATGAGGAGTTCGGTCCTGGTAAGCCAAAATATGACCGGACCTGCTGCATGCACGCCGAATGGCGCGCCATCATGGATGTATTGAAGAAAAATCCTGATAAAATAGCTGGTTCGAAACTTTATTTCACTCGCGTTGATAGCAGTGGAAAAATCAAAAAATCAGGCAAGCCGTATTGCACGGTTTGCAGTCGTATGGCGCTCGACGTCGGCATTTCAAAATTTCTCCTTTGGCACAAAGAAGGGATCGGTGAATATCCGACCGATGAATATGATCGGTTGTCGTACGACTATCGTCAGTCATAGTTTCTTATTCGCGCGAATTAGAAATAAAGGGCGGTTTTATAGTGTGTGGCATGGCGAAGATTTAAAAAAATAAAATGAACGATCAAAAAATCCGCCATCGAGTTGTTGGAATAATCATCAAGAATGAGAAAATTCTGCTTTTGCGGCGCTTTCGTAATAACGAAGAATATTATGTTTTCCCTGGCGGTGGCGTTGAAGAGGGCGAGACTTTTGAAGGAGCTTTAAAAAGGGAAATGTGGGAGGAAATGAGTATAAAAATAGACGGTGCGCAATTATTATTCGAATTTGATCAATCTCAAGAATATTATGGCACGCCACTTACTGAGAAAAATCATTATTATCGAATCGAAAATTTTGAAGGAATCCCAACATTAGGAGGACCCGAGAAGGAGCGGATGAATGAGCAAAATCAATATCATATCGAATGGATTAGTTTTGCGAAGATTGGAAAAATGGAGAATTTATTTCCAAAAATTGCAGTGGGAAAGCTTTGTGAAGAAATGAAATTCAAGTAGTGCGCAAATCGAAGCGGTGAAGAAAACGGGGCGGTGTCTTTTCGGATAGTTCGCAGCCGGGCCGGCTTGGTCCGCACGTTTACCGCACGAAGTGCGACGTGCGGCGGCCCGTGCGAGAAGCTGAGTGCAGTGCGCCGCTGGAGCGCACGGAACGCTGTCCGAAAAGACACCGCCCCGTTTTCTTCAATTCCCTATTTTGATTTGCGCGCGGCCGTTTTCTCTTTCGGTTTAGGTGGATTCTTAAGCCACTCCTGGTACGCTTCCTGCAATTGTTCTTCCGTTTCCGGCTTTTTGCCCATCAAAAACGTGCAATCCGGCCAGCGGTTGCAGGCATAAAACGGCCTTCCGCGTCCGCGCGATTTTTTTAAAACGACATCGCCAACCAGATTCAAAGAATCTGGTTGCCCCGAGGGACTCGAGGGGCGATCTATGGTTCGACTCGCGGCTTCGCCGCTTCGCTCACCACCTCGCGCGGCAAGCCGCGCTCGGCAATTCGGGCATTTGAATCCCGTCTTATCCCAGATTTTCGAAATGCCTTTGCAGTTCGGATAATCGACGCAGCTCAGGAAATATCCGAACCGCCCGCGTTTTACCTTCATTGGCTTGCCGCAGATCGGGCACCGCTCATCCTTCGTCTTTTCTTCGAGTGCTTTGATTTCGGCCGCTTCTTCCGGCATCGGCAGCGTCACCTTCACGCCCGGTTCGGGGCAGGCGAGGAATTTGCCCATGCGGCCGAATTTGATGATCATCGGCTTGCCGCAATGCGGGCAGGGGACATTCGAAATCTCCACCTGCTTTTCGACTGTGGCTTCTTTTTCCTTCAATTCCGCCTTGAACGGTCCGTAAAATTCGCGGCATACGTCCGTCCATTTCAGCTTCCCTTCGGCAATCTCATCCAATTCCTCCTCGACGTGCGAAGTGAATTTCAAGTCGACGATTTCCGGGAAGTGTTCCACTAAAATATCATTGACCAAAAATCCGATTTCGGTCGGCTGGTATTTCTTTTCGATTTTTTCGACGTAGCCGCGCTCCTGGATCGTCGAAAGCGTCGGCGCGTAGGTCGACGGCCGGCCGATGCCTTCCGCCTCGAGCGCCTTTACGAGCGTCGCGTCGGTGTACCGCGGCGGCGGCTCGGTGAAATGCTGCACCGGTTTGATTTCTTCCGATTTCAATGCATCTCCTTTTTCGAGCTTCGGCAGTTTGCCGTCGAGCTGGTCGTCGCCCTCGCCCTCGTCCCTGCCTTCCGTGTACGCGCGGATGAATCCGTCGAATTTGACGACCTGCCCATTGGCGCGGAACGTGGCGCTTGTCATTGGTAATTTGTCATTTGTCATTTCTGCCACAATATCCACTGCGGTCTGTTCGAGAAGCGCCTCCTTCATCTGCGACGCGATTGTCCGTTTCCAGATCAAATCGTAAAGCTTGCCCGCACCGGCCACGCCGTGGATGCCTTTGCTCGAAGTGACGGCAAGATCGGTCGGCCGGATCGCTTCATGCGCTTCCTGGGCCCCTTTGCTTTTTGTTGCGTAGCGGCGCGGTTCGGCGAGTGCATATTCTTTTCCGAACTCGGAAGCGATGACTTGCTGCGCCTGCCGCAGCGCCGATTCCGCAAGGTTCACGCTGTCGGTCCTCATATACGTGATGTGGCCGTTCTCATACAATTTTTGCGCGATCATCATCGTCTGCTTGGCCGAATAGCCGAGCTTGCGTGCCGCTTCCTGCTGGAGCGTCGAGGTGGTGAACGGCGCCGAGGGGTTCCGCCGCACATCGCGCGTCGTGATTTCCGAAACGCGGTATTCCGCGCCATCAAGCCCGTCCACGATGCGCCTCGCTTCGGTTTCGTTCTCGATGTCCATCTTCCCGAGTGCTTTGCCGTTGATGGAATTCAAAGTCGCCGGAAAAGTCCCTTGTCCCTTGTCCCTTGTCCCTTGTCCATTAAATATCCCCTCAATGCTCCAATATTCTTCCTTTTTGAATGCCTGGATCGCGCGCTCCCGCTCCACGACGAGCCGTACGGCAACGCTCTGCACGCGTCCCGCCGAAAGCCCGTAGCGCACCTTCCGCCAAAGGAAGGGCGACAATTCATAGCCGACCAACCGGTCCAAAACCCGCCGTGCCTGCTGCGCGTCAACGAGGTTTTCGTCGATCGCGCGGGGATTCTTCAGCGCTTCAATGATCGCGTCCTTCGTGATTTCATGGAAAGCGATCCGTTGTGTTTCCTTGCTCCTTGCTCCTTGCTCCTTGTTTCCGTCGAGGCCGAGAGCCTCGACCAGATGCCAAGCTATCGCCTCGCCTTCCCGGTCTTCATCAGTCGCAAGGATCACGCGGTCCGCTTTCTTGGCGAGTTTTTTCAGGTTGTCGACGACCGGTTCGGCTTTCTTTGGAATGAGGTAGGTCGGTTCAAAATCATGTTTTACATCGATGCCCAGTTTGCTTTTTGGAAGGTCGCGAACGTGCCCGTAAGAAGATTCGACGGTATATTCTTTGCCGACAAATGTCCCGATTTTTTTTGCCTTGGTGGGGCTTTCAACTATGATCAAGTCCATGATAATGGATGAGTTAATTCATTATATAACCATTTTCCGTTTCTTTTACCAAATGCCGGATGAGCAGGAACGTTATCGTTTGGTTCACGATACGGGGTTCCAGTTTAGTGATATCTGCCAACTTGTCAACTTCAGCCGGCTCGCCAAGCACTTGAAGCGCAGATAAAATCAGCTTTTCTTCAGTTGAGAGGTTGGAGGTTGGAAGTGAGAGGTTGGAAGTTGCACTCACCCCGTACGCCTCCATAATATGCCGAGGTTCCGCCACCAGCTCCGCCCCTTGACGGATCAGTTCGTGCGAAGCTTTGAAATTCCGGTGGGTGATTGGACCGGGCACGACGAAAAGGTTGCGGTTTTGCTCGAACGCGTGCCGCGCGGTGACAAGCGAGCCGGATTTCTCCGGTGCTTCGATGACGAGCGTGCCGCGCGAAAGGCCGCTCACGACGCGGTTGCGCTCAAGAAAACGGCTTGCATGCGGCGGCTGTCCGATGGGGTATTCGGAAATGAGCGCGCCGCCACGCGCCAATATCTTTTCCGCAAGCGTGTGATTGGATCTGGGATAGACGCCGTCCAGCCCGCCGGCGAGCACCGCAACCGTTCTTCCTCCGCCCTCAAGGCAGCCTTCGTGTGCCGCCGCGTCGATGCCGAACGCCAAACCGCTCGCGATAGTGAATCCGGCCGCGGCAAGCTCGCGGGCAAACCGTTTGGCCGTTGATTTTCCGTCGGGCGTCGCGCGCCGCGTGCCGACAATGGCGAGTGCTGAATTGCCAATGGCTAATGGCCCATGGCCAAGCACGTATATCCCGAACGGCGGCTGGGAAATTTCGCGGAGCAAGGGAGGATAATCAGGATCGCCGATTAAAATCAGATTCAGGCCAAGCTTTTCGGTTTTTTTCCATTCCGCTTCCGGATCGATCGAGGAGCCGGAAAATCCGCTTTGCCGAAAAGCGATGAATTTCTCCTTCCAGGTGCCGAGTCGGGCGGCCCAAATGGCGATATCAGCATAATTGCCGCCGGTGCCGATCGCGATGGCGTTGTAATAGATTTTATCCTCCATGATATGAGCAGTACCCGCAAAAAAAGGAATTTGCAAATTTGTTTTAATGATTTTTTAAGGAGTAATGCCCCGAAGCTCCGTTTAGGTTTGATAGGCCGCGCCGAAATAATCCTGTGTTAAAATAAAACCAAATGCCTGATGCAATCTTCAAAAAACAGCTTTGGGTCAGTTTCGGCATCATTGCCGGCAGCGCTGTAATCGCAGGCGTCTTAATCTTCATCCTCTCGGCCCGCGCAGGCCGGATTGCGGCATCCATAATAGCCACGCGGAATGCGCTCGCCGAGCAATCTGCCGAAACGGGCGTTTTGGCGAGTTTGAAGGCAGACGCACAGACCGCTACCAATTACGAGGACGCCATGGGGAAGCTTTTGCCAACGGCAGACAGCGTGATTTCGTTCTCCGACCAGGTAAGGCAGCTGGCGCAGCAAAACGGGGTAGCGGTCAGTTTCGCATTCCAGGGGAATACCGTGCCGGCGGCCGGACTGACGCCGGGTTATATAGGTTTTACCCTGAATGCCAGCGGTCCTCTTGCGGGCCTGCGGGCTTTCTGGGAGGCGGTCGAAGTGCGTGCACCCATTTTTCTCTCGAAATTTGAAACCCTGGACCTGTCGCAGGGCGGATCGGGCTATACTCTGGCCGTGGCCGGAAAGGTGTTTTTCCAATAATGCAATGATCCAATTCTTCAAACGGCATCCAAATGGCACGATGGTGGGGGCGACTGTTTTTTTCCTGGCGGCTCTCGCGGTTTCATTTTCTTGGGGCCTGTTGGATTTGATCGCGGAAACCAATCAGATCTTGAACTTCAGGCCGACGCCGCCGCAGGCGCAGGGTTTCGATTTGAAAGCAGCGGCTGCGGTGAACTGGAAGGGGTTGGCGGCAACGGGTAGCGCCACGGGAACCGCGCCTCGTAATTTGCAGAATTTATAGTGAAGATTTATGATAGGAGCGCCGCATTGATCTTTCGCTTCGGCGTCCTTAGCTCAGTGGTAGAGTGCTTGCATGACACGCAAGAGGTCGCAGGTTCGATCCCTGCAGGACGCACCGGCCGGACCATGGGTTCGATACTCCATCCCGTCGGGTATCCGGAATCCGGCCTCTCATCGGCAAAGCGGCGCGCGCAGCTCAAAGACATTATGGAAAGGAGGCGGGAGCATTTCGCTGCGGCGATAAGAATTGGCCCGAATGGTCCGCTCGTTGAAAATAAATCCATGGTCGCGCGGCAGCTTAGGATTGCGCGTGTAGCTCAGTGGTAGAGCATTTCACTGATAATGAAAAGGTCGAAGGTTCGATTCCTTCCACGCGCACAGGTGCGTCCATGGATTTGTTTTTAATGGTCTCCATTCGGGACGAAAAGGCCGAAGCGGCATCCGGGCACGGATGCCGCTTTTTTTACCCGTCGCTTTTTGCGGAATTCTTTAAAAAAAATTTAATGTATGGTTTTGCAGAATAGGGAAAAGGTCGAAAGTACAAACTCGTACAAAATTAACCAGAACTCATCTCAAAAATCTCCCGCCCGGGCCGGACTATTTTGAGACGGGTTCCAGAACCCATGCAAAAACCTGTTCCTATCAGTTTCATGGCGGCTTTTGCCGCGTTCATCGTTTTTTCTGCAGCTGCACCGGCCTTCGCGGCCGATACATATTGGCGGACGCCGGCCGATGCGGCCGTTTCAAACCCGGTCACATTCCACTTCGATTACGCCAATTGGGATTCGGACATGATGCCGGATTTTAACGGTTCTGCCCTGAACTTCCAATATTTCCTGCTCCACGTGACGGACGGAATCAACCAGTATAACAGCGCCGTGCTGCCCTGCACGGACATCGGCGGGCTCGATCCCCATTGTACCGGGACGGCGGATACGCCGAAATCAATCGACTTCACGGCGACGCTCGCGACGACTTCGGCGGACTATTATGTCCGTCTTTGCGGCAGCGTTTCAAGTACGGTAAATGCGCAGGGATATTTTACTGAAACCAATTCCTGCATCACCTGGGACGGCTTCCGGACGGCGCCCATGGATATGCGCGCAGATTCATTTGCCGTTTTACCCCCGCCTCTGCCGCAGAAATACGTTTTCGGCGGCTTCCTGGCCCCGGTAAAGGCGGACGGCTCGGGTGTTTATGAGCGGGGGAGGACCTTGCCGGTGAAATTCCAGCTGACCGATGCGGAGGGCAGGATCATCCCGGATGCTTTAGCGACGCTTGAGCTTGTCAAAGTTTCAGATGGCGCCGTTCAGGCGGGAGAAGCACCGCTTTCGTCGGCGGCCGGCACTTCAAACCAGTTCCGGTACGACGCTTTGTCGAACCAGTACGTCTATAACCTGGCGACCGGGGCGCTTGCACCGGGAATCTGGCTGTTGGAAGTTCAACTGGATGACGGAAGGCAGTATACTGTGGAGGTGTCGATTCGCTGAGGGTCGGGCATGCCTTTGATGCAAATTCCAATCGTCTACGAAGACCGGAATTTTCTGGCGATCAACAAGCCGGCGGGTTTAGTTGTGCACGGGTATCGGGTATCGGGTATCGGTTCGAATGGCGAAACCCGAATGGCGAAACCCGAACACACGCTCGTCGATTGGTTGATCGAAAGATATCCGGGGATTACTACGGTGGGCGATGATCCGGCGGAGCGGCCGGGCATCGTCCACCGGCTGGACAAGGCCACGTCCGGCATTATGCTTGTCGCCAAAAACCAGAAAACGTTTGAATATTTGAAATCGTTATTCCAAAAACGCGAGGTGCGAAAAACCTATCTTGCATTGGTTCGGGGCGTGCCAAAGACGAAGAGCGGCATTATCGACGCGCCGATCGGAATAAGGAACGGGACGACCAAGCGGAGCGTGCGCTCGGCGAAGATGGCGAAGGAAGCGATTACCGAATGGAAGGTATTGAAGAGCGGAAGCCGGAAGTTGGAGAATGGAATGAATTCTGCGGTTTCGCTTCTGGAGATAAGGCCGAAAACCGGAAGAACCCACCAAATTCGGGTTCACTTAGCGAGCATCGGCCACCCGGTCATCGGAGATAAATTATACGGAGGCAAGCTCGATGCTTCGGCCGCCGGCTTTTATTCTCCGCGTCTGATGCTTCACGCATTAAGCGTGGAATTTACCGCGCCCGACGGCAAACGGATGAAATTGGAGGCGGAGATTCCGGAAGTGTTTCATATATCAGATCTCGGATCGGGCTCGGAATGACAAAAAAAGGGAGAACGCGCGCAATCTCTTTTTTCACTTATCCACAGCAGCCCTTCATTATAGTTGTTATAATTAAAAACAGATACAAAAGGTCGTCAAAACAACGCTTTGTTTTATTAATGATGAACAAATTTAACCGAAAGGGATTTACCCTCATCGAATTGCTGGTCGTGATCGCAATCATCGCGATTTTGGCGGTCGTCGTCATTTTGACGCTGAACCCTGCCCAGCTCTTGGCGCAGGCCCGTGATTCAAACAGAACGTCCGACATGGCGACCTTGAAGAGCGCGATCTCGCTCTATTTGGCTGACGTGAGCTCGACTTACATCGGAACGACAACTATCTGTTATATCAGCGCGGTTCCGCCGGGTGCGGATGCCGGTGCGGTGATGGTACCGACCAGCGCTTCTGCTCCCACCTCAAGCTTCATGAAGACGCCAGGGACCGGCGGGGCGGCCTCTTCGACATTGACCGATCCTTGCGGTTCATGGATGGTGAGCGCTACGGGTGTCGCTTCAAGCACGGCGAGGGGAATTAACGGTCCTGGCAGCGGATGGATTCCGGTGAATTTCTCGGCAATCAGCGCCGGTTCCCCGGTGGGCAATTTGCCGGTTGACCCGAACAATTCAACTAACAATGGCACGAGAGGATTCTATTATTCCTATATGCCATATACCGCGAATAATACGTTCAAACTCGCGACCTTCATGGAAAGCACGAAATATTCCGCAAGCGGTTCGGGTGACGTGACCACGAACGACGGCGGCAATAACGTGAACGTCTTCGAGGGCGGTACGAACCCAGGATTATAGTTCTCGACTGATAGCAGATGCAAAAGCCCCGATTTGTTCGGGGTTTTTGTTTGGCGTGGTAGAATGATAGGGAAATGTCTAATTTCTAATTAATAATTAATAACGAATGTCCAATGGAAAATTTCCAATGGCATTCGGGCACTAGACATTCGTTATTCATTAGATATTAGATATTAGAAATTATGAAGTTCCCATTACCTCCCGCCCGCATCAAATCGCTCCTTACCGCCGAAGGCCTCATCGGAGCCGAAAGGTTTGACGCACTGCTCGCCGAGGCAGAGCGCAAGAATCAGAATATCCTCGATGTCTTGATTTCGGAGAAGGTCGCCGAGCCGGATTATTTGAACAACCTTATTGCGCGGACGCTTGGCGTGGATCGGATTGATCTTGGCAAAGGGACTATTGATAAAGAAGTGCTCCAGCTCCTGCCGGAAACGATCGCCCGCGACCGCGAAGTAATTCTCTTCCGGCGGGAAACCGACGGCACGCTTGATGTCGCCATGGTGGATCCGTCGGATTTGGAAACCATCGAATTTCTTGCCCATCGGTTCAAGGCGCGCGTGAAGCCGTATCTTACGACCTCCGAAAACCTCCGGCAGGGTTATTCGGTTTACGGCTATGAGGTGGAGCAGAGCTTCAAGAAGATCATCGAGGACAACGTGCGCGAGGCGCAGGCAAATCCGGCGAAGGACGCGAAGGAAATGGCGGCGCAGCTGCCGATCGTCGGGATCGTGGACAACATCTTGTCGTACGCCATCGCTATGCGCGCTTCGGATATCCACATCGAAGTGCTCGAAGAATCCACGTTCGTCCGTTACCGCATCGACGGCATTCTCTACGAAATTCTCGAAGTGACGAAAACCGTGCATCCGGCTATCATCGCGCGCATCAAGCTTTTGTCCGGCCTCAAGATCGACGAACACTTCGAACCGCAGGACGGCCGCTTCCGGCATAGGGTCGGCAACGAGACGGTGGACGTCCGCGTTTCGGTCATTCCGACGTTTTATGGCGAGAAGGTGGTGATGCGCTTGCTCGAGGCGACGCAGAAGCCGCTGTCGCTCGAAGAGGTCGGCTTGTCCGCCGAGGCGGCGCAGGTGATGACAGACGAATTGAAGAAGGCGTATGGCATGGTCCTGGTCTGCGGCCCTACTGGTTCCGGTAAGACGACGACGCTTTATGCGCTGATGAACATCCTGAACCGGCCGCAGGTGAACATCACGACGGTCGAGGACCCGATTGAATACAATATGCGCTACGTGAACCAGACACAGATCAATCCGCAGGCGGGGATCACGTTCGCTTCCGGCCTCAGGGCGCTCCTCCGCCAGGACCCGAATATCATAATGGTCGGTGAAATCCGCGACGGTGAAACCGCTGGCATTGCCGTCGAAGCGGCTTTGACCGGCCACCTGCTGCTTTCATCGCTCCACACGAACGACGCGCCGACCGCCATCCCGCGGCTCTTCGACCTCGGCGTGCAGGCATATTTGGTAAGCTCGGTCCTGAACGTCGTCATCGCGCAGCGTCTGGTGCGGAAAATCTGCCCATCCTGCATTTATTCCTATGATACGGACGAGAGCACGGCCATTACTATCGAAAATCAGCGGAAGGTGCTCGGCATTCCCGAAGGCGCCTTCAGCGTGCCCAAGATCTTATACCGCGGCAAAGGGTGCGCGGCATGCAATGGCGTGGGCTACGTCGGCCGGTTCGGCATCTTCGAAGTGCTCGGGATCACGGATCCCTTGCGCAAGATCATCGCGACGGAACCGTTCGATGATGCCAAGTTCCGCATCGAAGCGCATCGGAGCGGGATGAAGATGATGTTCGAAGACGGACTGGAGAAAGCCGAGCTTGCGTTGACTACGATCGACGAGGTGCTCCGGGTGATCAGGGAGTAAGGTATAATGGTATAGTATTCTGTCATCCCGGGCCTGCCTGCCGGTAGGCAAGCTTGACCCGGGATCCAGGGTTTGGGAAATTTCTAATTAATAATGACTCATTAATAACGAATGTTTAATGCCAGAATGTCTTTGAAAATTCTTCGTTGGACATTCGTTATTAATTATTAATTAGACATTATTA
>JAGWKM010000126.1 GCA_028865305.1 Patescibacteria group bacterium
ATGGGCACGCCGGAATCGCAAGCACAAATCGCGACCGCGATTGCTAACTATCAAATGGCCATGCCAAGCGGCTTTGCGCTTCGCTCACCATTCTGGCAAGGCGTGATGGCGCAAGTTTATCAGATGAATCCCAAATACAGCGCGGTCAATTATAACAAGATCAACAAAGCCGTTACCGCATTCGCTGTTGGGAAACAGGGCGATGTCGTTCGCTCCCTAAACGTGGCGGCTTATCACTTACAAGTTTTCCACGAATTGGCGCTTGCTCTTAAAAACGGCGACGTTCGTGCTTTCAATATCATTGGTCAGGAATACAGTCGGCAAACAGGGTTACCAGCGCCGACAACTTTTGATGCCGCAAAACAAATTATCAGCAACGAAGTTTTGAAGGCTACTGGCGGAAGCATCGGTGGAGTGACAGACCGCAAGGATTTGCAAGATGATTTGGATAGAGCAAACTCACCAGATGCTTTGCTAGGCGTTTCGAATACGCTGACCTCGCTCATTGCTGGTCAATTCCGTGGTTTCAAACGGCAATACGAGTCTTCAACCGGACTTAAATTTGAGGATTCCGGTCTGATTGATCCGCAAATTGCTAAACTGTACCAAAACATTATTTCCGGCACACAACACAATGAAGCTTATCATGTGGGACAAATTATAGAAGCGGGCGGGAAAAAATATCGCGTGACTGGTGGCGACTTAAATGGCGACCCAGACATTGAGTTGATGCAATGAAACTCTCAGATGTTTCTGGCCCTGCGCCAGTCAAATTGTCCGATGTGACACAACAGCAAGAACCATCATCATCGGTATTAGGTTCTGCCGCTCGTGGTGCTGAGCGCGGCGTTCTGCCTGCTGGTGGTGCATTTGCCGGGGCTGAACTTGGAGCCGCAGGCGGCGGTGCGATTGGTGGCCCAGTCGGTGCTTTGGCTGGTGGTTTAGTCGGCGGTGTTGGGGGATTTATCGCTGGCGACAAAGCAACCGAAGCGGCGTTGAATTTATTGCCGGAAAGAGCACGTGAATTTCTCGGTCAATCACCGGCTCAGAGGAAGGCTGATGTTGAGCAGCATCCTATAGCCTCAGAATTGGGTTACTTGGTCCCTAGCGTTGCCGGTCCTGTTACGGCGGAAGCCTACAAAGCCGCACGCGCGCTGCCACGTCCAATTGAAAGCACGGCCCAGGGAGCGCCTACGGTCGGTAAATATCTTCCTGGTGCCACGCGCCGCGCACAGGAAACCGTCACGGATGTTGGCACACTCGACAACATGAACATCATCGGTCGGGAAATGCAGGATCGCGCTCAATCTGCGCTTTCCCGGGCCGCCCAAAAAAGAACAACGGAAGGTGAAAAACTTCGCACGCAATATTTTTCACAACCGAGCGAAAACGTCGTTAAAGACTATCGCTCGTATCTCGGAAATCTTTTGCAAAAAAAAGGTGTGCGATTTTTGCCGGAATATCTGCGCGGTGTCGTCACAACAACCCCGCGAGATTTGACGACTGCACAAACGAATTTCATTCGCCAATCTTTGAAAGAAGTTGAAGGCGACAAAAGTTTGCAAGCTGTGGATGCTGAACGTCGTCGTTTGAATGATATTGCCAGTGGCAATTGGGAGGGATTTGTCGGCGTTAAATCCATTGCCGCTCAACTTCGCAATGTTCTCGACAAAATTATCCAAGAAAGAACCGGACAGCTTCAAGGATACAAGGAAGCGTATTCATCCCTATCGGAACCCGTAAATCTTTTCAAAACATCGCTTGGGAAAAAACTCACCAAAGATGCGGCAGAATTCGTCGATAAGTTTCCGGCAACCGATCCTCTGCGCGTTCCTGATGCGGTTTTCTCAAGCGAAAACACGGTCAACACTTTCCGCGCAATGGTGAAAGACGATGCTTTCGTCGAAGATATGGCACGTCGTTATGTTGCGACAAAACTAAATCAGGAAACCCAAGTCCAAACAGGCGCGTTGCATGAGAGAATTTTTCAGCGCAATGCGGCAACGATAGCCAATAAGGCGCGCACATGGCTGAGCAAGGCCGAAGAAAGTTGGTTGAATGATCGTAGCGGTCTAGGTGCGGTTAAGAATGACGCCGAGAAATACGTATCACGACTTCAAGCCAACGCCCGTCGCCAGATTGGGGAAGGCATTGCCGTCACCGGAGCTATTGCGGCGGGAGCGCCACTTTTCGGTTATCATCCTTTGTACATCTGGCGACGGCTTGTAGGAGGTTTGTGAGATGCCAAAATTTCTAGAAGAGAAATTAAAGCGCGAGTACGGATCAAGCAGCAAGATTCCGTACAAAATAATGAACCGACTCGGCGCGATGCGCGGAAACAAGGAAACGGCTAAAGGCCGCGCCATGGCGAAAAAACATCGACGAGATACACGAGGCAGGCGGTGACAGCAAAGAAGAAAAAACGCTCGGTTAATGTTGACCTTGAAAACTCTATCATGGAACTTTTGCACGAGGTTATGAACGATGACGAGGCTTCTTTGACCGACAAGATGAAAGTCATCGACCGTGCATTGAAGCTAGAACAGGTTCGCTTGAAGATAGAAGATGAAGAATACGGTACGGGATTTTACGATGATAACTAGGAAGGGCCAACATCATGCAAGTTACAGATATTCCACTTGTCAGAATCGCTATTCGCGTTCTGTCGCAACGTCTCGTCACGCTTCTATCTTTGTTTATGACTTTCGCCCTATCGGCCGTGGTCATGTACCGGCCGACATGGGAACGAGAGGGCATGGCTGCGTTCTTTGCCGTTGCCGTGTTCCTTCCCTGTGTGCTGCATGACCGAAGGAGAGACAAGGATGAGCAAGTTAAAACCGATAACAAAAACGGACCCCAAGAATGATCCGTTGTTGTTGAGTCCATGTGATCCAAAGAAACTGGTTGGCACAACCAAACCGGCAAGAAAGGTGATCGACTGATGGCTACCGAAATTC
>JAGWKM010000127.1 GCA_028865305.1 Patescibacteria group bacterium
ATCTGTTTCGCGCGTTTGCTCCCGGCAGTGAACACGCCGTTAACATCGCGAAAGCCCTCGCCTCGCCCGAAATAAAACAGCAAATCGACGCCGCGACTGCACTTCACGCCCCCAACCCACTCCCCACAACGGCCGGGACGACAAACTTCATCCTCGGTCCCGCCGAGAACGATGCCGACGCGGCCCTTCGCACGGTCGGTAACGTCACTGGTGGCGTTGCGGCCGGCCCGCTAGCGATGGGGGCCGGTAAAGTCATCGCAGGAGCCGGGCGTGTCGCGGGTAATGTAGTATCCAGTATTGCACCAGGTACGGTTGGCCGCGCGCTCGACAAGGTTTTCACAGAGGGCGATCTTGCTAGCGGTAACAACGCTATTGGCGGTCTTATCAGCAGCCATTTGAAAGAGCTTCACGAGAACTATTCACAAGCCAGAACCGCCGCTGCTGAACCTGGGATCAACCACGCAAACCAAATCGGTAAGTTGACGGCAGGGGACAAACAGGCCGTTCGCGATATACAGGGCTATCTGGCCCAACAGTACATGGGTAAAGCCCCGTTTGTTCGGCCCGAAGTCCAGGCGCTTATTAAAAACCCCGAAACACAGGCTGATTTGAACGTCGATAAAGAAAAACTGCTACAATATGTCTCCGATGCGGTCGCCGGCCGGTCGGTTAAGGGCCTCGATCTTGTGGTTCGTAAGCTCAACGACGTTGCTTCCGGTAAAGACCGCGAATTTCCCGCCGCGGTCGGCACAATGGCCGGCAACATGGCGCAGAATATCCGCAAAATCATCGCCCAGAATGTCCCAGAGTACGGCGATTACGTCGCCCAGTACGCTCGCAACTCCGCCCCACTTCAACCGTTCAACACCCCGCTCGGCAAGCGCGTCACCGCGACCGTAAACGACTATCCCGGCGCGGTCGATAAGTTCCAAATCGACAAACTTCCCGACGCGATGTTCCAAAACAAGGCGTCCTTCGACAACTTTCGTCAGATGGCTCGCGACGAGGACTTTGTTCAGACCACCGCGCGCCGTTATGCTGCCGGAAATCTCGGTTATGCCCTCGAAGGCGAGACCCCACGCGCCGCGCTGACCACTTTGAACAAATGGATCGGCGACCATGAGTGGTTGAACCCAAAGGACACGCCCGAACTAGCCAAAAACGTCGCGGATTTACAGAACGCCCTCCGCACGTCCAAGAATATCCGCACCGGGGCGTTGTCTGGTGCGGCAACCGCCGCCATTCTCGACACCGGCCTCAGTGTTTGGGGTCTACGCGCCTTGTTTTCTCACGGCACACAATGAACACAGGAACAAACTCAATTTTTGCGGTATTTAACCTCCCAATCTCCGCAAAAGGGGCGGAGATTATGGCGCTTGTCTCAATCGTCGGGTCGGCGGCTCACCTTTTGCCCTATTTCGCGTCCCTCTATGCAATGGTCTACTACACCATCGGCCTGATCGACCGTCATTACGACCGAAAAGCCCGGTCCAAACAGCCTCGCCGCAAACGGGGTTGAAAATACACCGCCCTATCGGCTATCCTACCAATCAGCAGGAGTGAACCCATGCACAATTTTCTCGCCAGCCTCTCGGGCTACAAGACTTACATCGTGGCAATCGCTACGGTGTTCTACGCCGCCGTCGAATATTGGGACGGCACCCTCAACCAAGCCGCGGCCGTTGGTATGGTCCTCGGCGCGCTGGGCCTCGGTGCCCTGCGTAACGGCATCAACAAGCAGTAAAGGAACCGCACATGGCAAGCGCCGCTCTTACCCAAGTTCAGCAAGCTCTCGTTGATCAAGTCAACAAGGTCATTGGGTTTACCAATGGCTTCCTCGCCAACGACGTAGCCGACGCCCTCGCGCTCGCTCACAGCACGGGTGACGCTGGCGGCGAGGCGGCTTGGACGGAAATCCAGAAAACCCTGTCCAATATCCTCCCCACGTCGATCCCGGCCGGTGCGGGCATTGCGTACTTCATCCAAGTCGCGCGCAACTTCGCGATCAACCAAGGCCCGTTTAACGCCGCGGTTGGTCAGGTGTTCCCGCAGCTTGTAACGGCGTACAACCTCGCGGTGTCGCAGCTTTATACCCTCACGGCCAGCGGCGCAGTTGTTCCCGTTCCCGTCCCGCCCGTTGCCTAACGCATGAGCTACGAACAGGACGCAGCAACATTGTCTCCTGTTGAGGTAGCATGGTTGGCCGGAATACTCGAAGGCGAGGGCTGTTTTATAATTCAATATAGAAAACTCGGCCCCCCGAAAGGGGGCGGATGCATAAAAATACAATTAAAAATGACAGACGAAGATGTTATTCTTCGTGCGGCTAAAATAATGCAATCAAAAGTCGCGCCTCCTATTATACCAAAAAAGCCCACGCATAAAATCCAATTTTCTACATCGCTTTCTGGTTACCGTGCCCGCAAAATCTTAGAGATAATTTTACCGTTTATGGGCATACGCCGATCAATTCGTATTCGTGAATTGATGACGGAATGGGATAATCGGGCCGTAAAACATTGGCCGCCCAATAAACCCGCTTTGTGTCATCCAGACCAACCAAACGTAGCCGGAGGACTGTGTCGTAAGTGTTGGCGTAAACGGCAGTGGCAAAAAGAAATCGAAAATAGGCCGTCTACATGACATATGAAAGAGACGCCGCTACTTTGACATACGGCCTGTACCGTTATCCCGACAGCCCCTCTATTTCGTGGGACTATCTCGACGACGGAACGAACAGCGATGGCGTGTACTGGGCGATGGTCCGGTACAACGGTCTGTTGTGGCTGGTGTACCGCGGCTCGGTGACAACACAAGATTGGGTGCGGGATTTCTACACCTTTGACAATCCGTTCCTGCATACCCAACTCGGGCCGGTACACCCCGGCATGTATAAGGGTCTGCCAACTACCATCCAAAAAGCCCTATCGTTTGTCAAAGCCGGCGA
>JAGWKM010000128.1 GCA_028865305.1 Patescibacteria group bacterium
GGAAGAATTGGCGCGGGCCGCCGCTACGGACGCCGGAAATCGTTCGATGCGCCGAGCGGGCCGAGTAAAATGGAATCAAAACGATTTCAATGAGGCAGCGAAAGAATTCAATCGGTTGTGGCGATCGAATGAACCGATGCTGCCAAAATCAAAGAACGCAGGAAACGCACAATGAAGAACATTCCCGTATCCGCGCGCGTTCACTTAACGCCGTGGGAAATCCAATGCAAGTTAAGCCGCATCATGCTCTACATCTACTACGAATACGTGTACCACAACCGCGACACACAGACCGCGCTCGACGGCATGGTCGCCATCAATCTCATCGGCGACGTTGCCACGCTTCACCCACGTTGTCACCGCACAGCCCCGGAAATCGTTTCGGATGTAATCCGCGAAGAAAGGAAAACACGATGAAAGATACGCTACGCACACGTATTCTTGATCTAACGCGCGTCATTGACACGTCAGCCGAGTACACATTGCCGGTTCACCGTCTCGCCGGCGAGCAGACGTTAGCATTATATTATATTGCTCTTACGCTAGCCGAACTACGCGATGACCTTAAAACAGGACCGTCTCGCGCGGATACGCCCTGGGCCATTTGATCCAACGCAACACACGTTCCATATGCTTAAACATTGTATCTCAGATTGTATGGTCCTCAATCTTTGCGGCGAGTGGTTGGCCGTCGATGGTATAGACCGCCTTATACTTTGCGACAGCCTTAAGCCATTTGCCAAAATTTTTCCGTTTTCCTTTTCGTTCCTCAGATAAGAGAGGCGCAACGTGCGCTGGCGGTTTTGTCACATAAGCAACCGCGGCCCCCATGTTTTTCTCGATCATTCCGATACCGGTGTTACACCGAATACACAGAAGGCCGCGTACGGCTTTCCACTTTTCCCGGATATGGTGATTGTGGTCCACGTACATTCCTTTTTCTGTGAGTTCCTTTTCACAAATCGCGCACAAACCCTTTTGAAAATCATAAAGATCAATTAAGGCCTCTTCGCTAACCTGATAAACGTGCGCCCGATATCTCAATGCAGAATATATTCTTTGTTTTTCTCGCTCCTTCATACGGACCCCTTTCACCCACAGAAATTTTTCAAACCCTTTTTATATCATAAACTATTTATTTCCAGCAAGATATTTGGTCCAGGACCATATTTGGCCCATAGTGGACCAATGGACCAAGTTTAGATAGTTTGGTCCATTGGCTCACTAGCGAAAAGAGCCAAACTTGACGTGTACAGTACCTTATATAGGGGAGAATTTGCGCTCTAATGTTTTCAACAACTTACAGACTTGGTCCACTTGGACCACCTATTTCTGGGTGTATCCACGCCCTTTTTATTCGTTATCTTCTGTGTTTCTATGGACATCCAATACGTCTGGTCTGTTTATCTTGAATCGTCCACGACCCATACGAATAATTTCCTCGTTCTGCTCGGCTCGAATGATCGCACGTTTGGCCGTTGTGCGGCTTTGCGGGCTGTCTCCCGCAGCCAAATAGCGAACTACGTCCGCAGTGCTAAACTCCTCTTGATCGTCCGCCAGAGAGGCTAGAAACTCCTTAAACACGGGATTCTTATATTCTCGCCCTCCTGTTGGCTCTTCAATGCGTTCTAGTAGTCCCTCCCCATTAAAACGCATGTAGAATGTTTCAACCGGCGCGTTCCTCGGCAACACGGTAATACGCCGTTCGGGATTCACGGGGTCATTCGCATTGGCATATTCCAGATACACGATCGTATTCGAGTATGCGCCCCACGCCGACGCGCCCATAATTTTCTCCCGCGCGATTTCATAAACCGAATCCGATTTCGCCTTCGTGGTGTGAACGGTCCCGATGACCGTCGAGTCCGTAGATTTATTAAACTTCCCTAGATCCTTGAGAAACTTCTGCACCGCGCCATTGGCCATCGCCTTGTCGCCCCCGCCCGGCATCAGCGACGCGAGCCCCTCGATCACGAATACCTTCGCAGCCGGAAAGTAAAGCAACGCCCGTTTAATAATCTGTTGCGCCGTCTCGATATGCGGCACATCGTCATGCGCAACCAACGGCCATGTCTTCGGATTCATCTTTATTCCGTACATCGTGGCGAATGCGTCCCGGCGCCCTCTATCCGCCGCGATATAAACGAACGGCACCGGATGCGACGCGTGCCCGAACACACTTTCCCCGCGTTGCCATGCCTCAATCAGTTTCAATAACCACCTGGTTTTCCCTGTACCGCTCGGTCCCGCCACCAGATGCACTCCCTGTACCGAGAACCATTGATCCACCAAATACCTCGACACCTCGGCCTCCTCCAGAATCTCCAGAGCCGGCAGTTTCACGCGTTTACTTTCAGGAAGAAGTTTGTGCCTTGCCGCCCCGTCCACGGATCCCATCATATCGCCTCGTGTCCGCGAGTAGCGCGAACGCTCCCCAATATCTCACATCCAAAAAACTTCTTGCAACCTTGACGATTTTCCTGTATCTAATTAAATGTAAGTGACAGGGAGTTACAAATGCCCATTTCAATCCGCCGCAACGGCCCCGAAACACGGCGCATGATCCTGCGCCAGATTCTCGCCGGCGCGTCCACCAAGCAGATTCCCATCACGCTCAACCTGCCCATCCGCGTCGTTAATTTTCACATCGGCCGTATTTACCGTTTACTCGGCGTCCTCGATCGCAACGAGTTATTCACCAAGTTGGCCGCGTTCACCCTGCAGGCGAATGGAACCATCCGCGTACGAGCAAAGAAGACAGTATGTTTAAAAGAAAGGAACACCGAATGAGCGACACGAAACTGCAAACACTTTTATACTCGTTAGATGCCTGCGACGAGGCAATCTTGTGGGCTGGCGAGCGTGACCTCGAAACAGCATGGGCCGAATGCGAGCGCGGAGATTGGATGCTTTGGTTGTGCGGGAAGATGCTAG
>JAGWKM010000129.1 GCA_028865305.1 Patescibacteria group bacterium
CGTGCGGATAAATTTTGTTGAAGTGCGCTGGCGGATCGTCAGGGCCATTACCGAATAAATACCAGGACCGCCATGAATCGTAATCCTGTTTCCGGTCCTCTTTGGAGACAAGGCATTTCTGTGTGAGGTCTTGGTAAAAGTTCTCCCGTTCTTCTAGGTTGGTCGGAATTTTCATTTTTTGATTTTCAAGTTCTGATGGTCTGCAATGTAACTGCCGACACGCGGACCACTCAAATTTCCGACATTGTGCGGATTGATGCCGATAGGCTCTCCGGCAATCGGCGGGGCAATCTTGACGCCGCCCATGGTTTTCGGGTCCGCCCAAATGACGCCACTACCGCGTTGTTCCGATGGCTGCGCTTCACCACGGCGAACCGATTTGATATCGCTGCGCTTGAAGTCTTTGGCGAGCTTCTTAAGCGTCTTGTCGATGTTTTTCGTTTTCTGATGGATGATGTTTGCCAAAGTCTAGCTCCTAGCGAGGCGTTACGCCGAATATACCGATTCTTTTGAGATAATTCGAGACGGTTCTTTGGCCGATGATTTGCTCGGGGGTAAAGGTTTCTTGGACCTCGGAAACCTTGCGGGTGATCTTGGCGGCAAGCAGAATGGGCTGGACCTGTTCGGCGTAGGCGGCGCAGGCCAAAGCGGTTGAAATTACCAGATCGTCTTTCTTGCGCCCTTCGGCGGCAATATCGCCTTTTTGTCGCCGAATGGATTTCATTTCGTCCAAAAGATCGGTCGAACGGATCGCCAAGTTGCCGCGCTCGAAAGAATCTTTGAAGTACGCGAGCATCCGTTCCTTTGTCGATGCCGTCGTGAGCCAGCCGATGCTCGATGAAATTCCCGAGAGGTTATCGTTCTTGCGCCAAATGTATTGCTTCATCGAACCGAAAACGTTCATCAACCCGCGCCCAACATCACCGCCCAGGCTTGCCGCCTGACGGCGAAGATTTTTCAATTCGTTGATGACCGCTTGACCAGGGCCGTTGACTTCGAGATTGAGCGTCGAATTTTTATACGCCCCCGCTAGGTGTGCAATGACCCACGCGAATTGATACGTCGTCATTTCTGGTGTGACAAATTCCGCGACCTGTTCAAGCCCGTCGGCGTAGCAACGGAACACTTGTAGCGCGAATCTGTCGGCCCAATCGCTCGATCCATACGCCGGGTCTGCGCCGATGACGTAGTACGCGCTATCGTGCGGCTCTTCCCAAACCGTGAGCGTCGCCAACTTATCGTTGGTTTCGATGACTTCCGTCTGATGAAAATTATCCGACATGACATAGCGATAATATTTGGGCTGTTGATCGCGCGCGTATCGCATCATGTCAGTGCAACGCGATATGCTGAAAAACGCGCTGCCCGACATGATGAAGGCATAATCTTCGGTAGGCGGAAATTCCTGGTACATAAGCGCGTCGTCTTGAATCACTTCCGCCATCTTCCAACGCCACCACGCAAGCTGATTAGGCGTGATGGTAAAATCGTAAAGTTGTTTTATGTCTCGCGTCCATTCGCGTTCCTCGGGCGCTACGCGACCATCCCAATAGACGCGAAAAACATCGGAATCATCCGGGCAGGCATAAGCCTCATTCCGCCACCAGCCGCAGAAGATCGCGCATTGCGTTCTCGCCTTCTTCGCCGTCATATACATATCGTGAAACATGTTGAAGCCGCGCGCCGTCGATTCAAAATGATAGAATCGATTTGGATTTGTTTCGGCGAGCGACGCGAGCAAAGACGCTAAACCTTCTTCGTCTCCCCACGATGAGGTTTCAGTTCCATGCAAATAAGTTATCGCTTTGCCGCGTCCGAGAGTTCCTTTTGAGCGAACACCGGCAACCTGATAAAAAAACCGCGAACGATTTTTGAGGGTCATCAAATTCCGATTATTCGGCGGCACAATCGGAATCTTCCATTGCTTCGGCAATCCTTCGACATACATGCCAAGCGTGGAACGGAACATTTCTTTGTTTTCTTCGGTGTCCGTCACCATCGTCGCTTGCAGGCCGCTATGCGTGAACAGCCAATAAAGATCGAGCGCTAGACTGATGGTGGTTATGCCAAGCTGGCGTCCCTTGAGGGTGACAAAATAGTGAATGTCGTTTTCAAGTCCCTTGGCAATTTCGTCCATCACATATTTTTGCGTTCCGAGAAGATTGGACAACGGAATAACGCCAACTTCTTTCGCGTCAACGCGAAGCTCGGAACAAAAGCGATAAAACTTGGCAAGATCAAATTTCATTTCACGATAACGAATCGACCCTCTTGTCGTTCCTTGAGTTCGCCATTTGCTTGTAGAACGACGCGCAGTTTTTCCATTATATCGCCGCCCTGTTCGGCGAGCCAGCGATGATACAGACCCACTTGTGTCCAGAAATCGCCGTAGCTTGATTCGTGTGTTTCATCGGGTTTTGCATCGGCTGCATTGTCCATTGCGAAGATTGCGCTGTCAGGTTGATCGACGCGGACGTTGGCCGCGACGCGCCATAGCGAGAACGCGCGACCGACAAGCTGCCACCAATCATCGCCGCAGATATGCCAATTGCACGGTGGCATGAAAAATCCGCAAGTGCGGAGCAATTCACCGCCGGCAATCAACGGTCCGCTCGCCCGCCATTGAACCTCGCGGCTGTTATCGAGGCACGTCACGAGGTTCCACGGGCCAATAAGTTTCAACATCAATGCGTCCCAATTTTTAGTTATCGGGACGTGATCGTCATTGATGACGGCGTACCACTCTTTTTGCGGCCGAATGGCAATCGCCGCATTAAGTGCTCGCACCCATCCGACATTGGTTTCTAAACTTATCCATTCCCAATTCGACGGTCGTAATTCGATGACGGATTTATATTCTTCGAGACAATCAGGACCGTTGATGATGATGAGTCCTGGCGCAGTCGTTTCAGTCTCTCGCATGGATT
>JAGWKM010000029.1 GCA_028865305.1 Patescibacteria group bacterium
CGCGCCAAGGAGGCAGTCCAAAAGATCGGCGTTTCGGCGGATGAATTGATCGGTCTCATCAACACCTTGCTTGACGTGCGCAAAGTGGAGGAAGGAAGGATGGAATATCAGTTTGCGAAAATCGATCTGGCGAAGATGGTGGCGGATGTGGTCGAATTGGAGCGGCCGGTGGCAGAGGGAAAGAAGCTTGAGCTTACGCTCGCCGCGCCGGACCAGCCGGTTTTCATCAACGCCGACGGGGAAAAGTTCAAGCAGGTCATCCAGAACCTGGTGGACAACGCGATCAAGTACACGCCGACGGCTTCGACAGGCTCACCGCAGGGCGGGTTTGTGAAGGTGGAAGTGAGGGCAGAGGGCAGCCAGGAACAAGGAACCGGCAACAAGGAATTCAGGGTTGCAAGGGTTTCGGTTTCGGATTCCGGCTTGGGGGTTCCCGCCGATCTCATCCCACACCTCTTTGAGGAATTTATCCGTGATGAAAGGGTTAAAAAAGAAATCCGCGGCACCGGCTTAGGGCTTTACATCGCCCGGAAAATCGCCGAAGCTCACGGCGGGAAAATGCGGGCGGAATCCGCCGGCGAGGGGAAGGGGAGTACCTTCTCCGTTACAGTGCCGCTCGCGCAGTAAAATTGCCATGAAGATCCCGGAAGATTTCAACGCCGCATCCTATTTCATCGACCGGCACGATACGGAACGTCCCGATAAAATTGCCATTGAATGCGGCGGGCGGCGGGTTACCTATCGCGAGCTTTTTAACGGGGTCAATGCGGTTGGCAGCCGGTTGCGCGGTTCCGGGATCCGCAAGGGCGATCGTATTATTTTAATTTTGCCCGATACGCCGGAATTTGCCATGAGTTTCTTTGGGGCTATCAAAATCGGGGCGATTCCGGTGCCTTTGAATCCCTTTTTACCGCCGGCCGATTATGGATATTTTTTTGAAAATTCGGGTGCGAGGGCGGTGATAGCGGAAGAGGAGTTCAAAAATGTCTTGCCATCCGGCGCACCGGACCTCGATTCAGGATTGATTATTATGCATGCCGCAGAAATTTCCCGATTTCAGGATGGGCCCGGGGCGGCGGTATTAAAGGCAGAACCAACCAAACAGGATGACCCTGCTTTTTGGTTGTATTCCTCCGGCTCGACCGGCCGGCCGAAGGCCTGCGTCCATCGGCAGCGTGATATGCTGGTCTGTTCGGAGCATTATGCGAAAGGGATCCTCAATATGACGGCTGATGACCGCTGTTTCAGCGCGAGCAAACTATTTTTCGCATACGGACTTGGCAATGCGCTCTATTATCCTTTTGCGGTCGGCGCCACGAGTATTTTATTGCCTGATCGCGCCACGCCGGAAAAAATTTTTGAGGTTATCGGGCGGTATCGGCCAACGCTTTTTTTTGGCGTACCGACGCAGTATGCGGGGATGATAGAAGGGGATGGAGGACAGGCGGCGGGAGACGGCATGAAAAATATCCGTGCTTGCGTTTCCGCCGGTGAAGCATTGCCGGCTTTATTATTCAATAAATTCAAGGAACGGTTTGGGCATGAAATTCTGGATAGTATTGGTTCGACTGAAGCATTGCAAGCTTTCATTTCGAGCCGGCCCGGAAGGATCCGCGTCGGGGCCGTGGGGGAATTGATTCCCGGTTATGAGGCAAAAATTTTGGATGAACAAGGAAAAGAGGCGGCGGACGGGGCCGTGGGAGATCTTTATGTCAAAAATGATGCCGTGTGCTCGGAATATTGGCACGAGCCGGAAAAAACCGCCGCCACGATCCGTAACGGCTGGCTTCGTACCGGCGACCGTTTCCATAAGGATGCGGATGGTTATTATTGGTTCGTTGGCCGTGCGGATGATATGTTCAAATCGAACGGCGCGTGGGTGAGTCCGGTTGAAGTCGAGCAGGTTATCATGCGCCACCCGGCCGTGCTTGAATCAGCGGTCGTCGGCAAAAAAAATGCCGCGGGGCTTATGCGGCCGGCGGCATACGTCGTCTTGCGGGAAGACGGTTTTTCGAAAGGGCTGATCGAGGAGCTTGGCGCCTGGTGCGCCGAGCGGCTGCCGATGTATAAACGGCCGGCGTGGTTCGAAATCTTGCCTGCATTGCCAAAAACGGCGACAGGCAAAATCCAAAGGTTCAGATTGCGTATCTGATTTCGAATCTCCGGTCTTTTTGACCGAGCAATCTCCAGAGTTCTTCAAGCCGGTTTGGAACGATCTTGCCGCTGCCACCATTCAGTTCGGCTTGCAGCGATTTTGAAATGAAATGTATGCATGGCGTTTGCGCTCCGGGAGGCACATCGTCCGGGTGATATATTTCGAAGGTGTCCCCATAGGGGAAACGCGGTTTTCCCGGGCGGTGTATCGTGAGCCGGACGAGCCATACCGTGGCCAGGGGTTCCGAGACGCCAAGCAATTCCTGGGTTCCTTTCGGGAGCGCCCAGGTGAGGGTCGCGAGCAGGTTTCGCAGGGGGTCGAGGCCGGTATCTCGGAGCGTCCTGCCGATGAAACCGCCTTGCGCAATCAGGTCGTCAACGCGACATGTTTCTTCATCCCATGCGGGCGTATTGAGTTGCGTGAGGGCGAGCAGGCAGCATTTTCCGGCAGGATCCAGCATCCTCATTGCCCGAAATCTCTGCGATCGATCATGGGCGAGCACTTCACACCGCAGCGGTCCGCCGTGGAGCTTTTCCATATTATCGGTCTGGAGCCACTTAAAAGGATTTTTCAGCAGGGGCATTTTTTTTCTCCGGTGAATTAGAAACAACTATGCCTAGTGTACCATAATTTTGGTATAATGGGAACGAATATGATCAGGCGGGAGGCCATCAAAAAAATTCTCGAGGCGGGCGTGCAGGCGCCCTCGGGGAGCAATTCGCAGCCGTGGCAGTTCCATTTCGAGGGCAACGATACGGTTGCGGTGCGCATGCTTCCGGAGTTGGACCATCCGGTCTTGAATGTCCGTGCATGGGGGACTTTGTTTGCGACCGGGGCGCTCTTGGAAAACATTTTGATTGCGGCCGCGTACGAAGGATGGAAAATTTCAATCGTCTTATTTCCGAAGGCGGATGACCGGAACCTGGTCGCCCGCATTTCATTCATAGCGGAGCATGAAGCGAATGCAGACGGCGGAACAAAAGAACTTTACGAGGCGATTTTCAAACGGGCGACCAACCGCAAGCCGTATGGGATGGAAAAAATCGACGGCGTGATCCGCGAACGGCTGCTCGCCGCGCCTTCGGAAGCCGGCATATATGACATCGCATTGAAGCTCGTGGATGATCGCGGACAGATTGAAACCGTGGCGCGGGCGGTGAGCGTCAATGAACTGGTCATGTTCCGAAATAAACGGCTGCATGAGCTCTTTATGCAGGAATTGGTTTGGACCGAAGCCGAGGAGCATGAACGCCAGTCTGGCCTTTATCTGAAAACCATGGAGTTGAAACCGCAGCAGGAAAGGGCGCTGAAGCTGTTCCGCTCATGGAAAACATTGAACATCATGAACAAGCTTGTCGGCGCGGCGCGGATGATCGCGAGCGACAATGCGAAGGTTTATGCGGCATGCAGTTTTTACGGAGCCATTCTATGCGGCACGGAGGATGTTGATATTGTCCATGCCGGACAGGTGACGGAACGGGCATGGCTTGCTGCGACAGCCATGGGATTGAGCTTTCATCTGCAGACCGGCGTGAATTTTTTGGCCGCGCGGTTGGAAACGCCGGAAGGCGGGAAAATTTTTACCGTGCAGGAAGCGGAATTGATCCGGGGTGCCTATGAAACCGTGCGGAATATTTTCCAGGCCGGCGACCGGTTCGTGCCGGTGGTGTTCCGTATCGGCCGCGGCGGGGAGCCGAGCGCGAGGAGTTCGCGGAAGCCCCCCATTATGGTTTGAAGATTCTGCCCTCTGTCATCCGAGGCTTGGTTCGGGATCCAGAGCTGTAAATGACGCAATGACGAAATGACAAATGACGCAACGGCTCATCCGTTGTGGTCATTGCATCATTTCGTCATTGCGTCATTTTCTTGCTTTTTCTCCATTTTTATGGCATTCTTTAGCTCGTGACACAACAAAAATCAACAACTGAAAACGCGCAGACCGGCCTTCGAAAGCGGCCGCCGATCGTGGTCGTGATGGGGCACGTGGATCACGGTAAGACGACGCTTTTGGATTTCATCCGGAAATCGAATGTCGCCGAGCGCGAAGCGGGCGGCATTACACAGGCGACGGCTGCTTACGAGATTCTGCACCCCTCAACAAGCTCGGGGCAGGTGGCGGACCGGAAAATCACCTTCATCGATACGCCGGGCCATGAGGCCTTCACGGCGATGCGTTCGCGCGGCGCGACAGCTGCGGACATTGCCATTTTGGTGGTCGCCGCCGATGAGGGGGTGAAGCCGCAGACGAAGGAAGCCATTGCCATTTTACAGGAATCAAAGACGCCGTTTGTCGTTGCCTTCACGAAGATCGACAAGCCGGGCGCGAATTTGGAAAAAGCGAAAACTGACCTCATGGCGTCAGGCGTTCTGCTCGAAGGTTATGGCGGCCAGGTGAGCTATCACGGCGTTTCCGCGAAAACCGGCGAAGGCGTTGGCGATTTGCTTGATCTCATCCTGCTCGCTACCGACATGGAAAATCTGACCTATGATCCCGCGGCTGCGGCGGCGGGTTTCGTGCTTGAAGCGCGCCGTGATCCGCGGCGGGGCATTGCTGCGGCGGTAGTCGTAAAGAACGGCGTTTTGAAGCGCGGTGATCCAATCGCGACGCCGAGCGCTTCCGGCAAAATTAAAATTTTGGAGAATTTCATGGGGAAACCCGTGGAACAGCTTGAACCATCCGCGCCGGCGGTGGTCATCGGGTTTGAAGAGCTGCCGAACGTGGGAGAGGAGTTCGGAGAAAACGCGAAAATCCAAATGGCTAATGCCAAGCGGATTTCTTCTCCTCGGGCGGCGATGGCAAACGGGCAGAAGAAGGGCGCGCTTAATCTCATCCTCAAATCTTCCGACGCCGGATCGCTCGAAGCCCTCTCGGTTGTTTTGCGGAATCTGCAGCCGCAGGGAGGCAAAACGCCGCACATCGTCGACGAATCCGTCGGCGATATTACGGACGGCGACGTGAAGCACGCGCTTGCGACGGATGCCACGATTATCGGATTTAAAAACCGCATCGAGAAAGGCGCGCGCAATTTGGCAGAAGCGCATGCGGTGACCATGATCACCTCGGATATCGTGTATGATCTTGCGGCCGCGGTTGAAGAGTTCCTGATTGGCGTGCGCGGCCCTTCGGCGCAGGGCGAGCTCGAAATTTTGGCCGTCTTCAATTCGGAAAAACTGGATAAGCAGCTCGTCGGCGGACGGGTGGCGGACGGCACGATCCGCAACCGGGCCTCATTCGAAATAAAAAGGGGCGGCGAGGGCGCGGAGCCGGCGGTGGTCGGCACCGGCCGGATCGTTTCGTTGCAGGAAAAGAAAAACGAGATTGCCCAGGCGGAGCAGGGGAAAGAGATCGGGTTGATGGTGAATGCGGGCGTTCTGGTGCAAATCGGGGATCGGTTGGTTGTTAAAAAATGATGAAGCAGGGCTATTAAAAAAGGAATGCGTTTCCATCGCGCTGAACGGGTGAATAAATTAATAAGAGAAGAACTTTCCAGGATTATCGGGAAAGAAATGGAGTTTCCCGCGGGTGCTTTGGTTACCCTCACAGCCGTGGAGACGGACAAGAAAATGGAGCATGCGAAAGTGGGGGTGAGCGTTTTGCCGGAATCCGCAGCGCCGGACGCCATGCGGGCGCTGGAACGGAAAACCGGCTGGCTTCAGCATCTGCTCTTCAAAACAATCAACATCCGTCCGATGCCGATGGTCGTATTCAAGCTGGACCGCGGCAACGAGAATGCGGCCGATGTGGAGCGGGCGTTTTTGGAAGAGGAAGACCGATAGCCGCGCTTCGGCGCGTGGTAAAATGGAGATATGCATCTTCTCCTTTTGACACCCCAAGGGCCCACGGCCGCCGCCGAACGTTTGCTTATCATCGAATCCGTTTCGATCATGCTCATCGTCGTCTTGCCGCTCCTCGCTCTTTTTTACTATTTCGCCTGGCGGTATCGCGCAAACAACCAAAAGGCGCGCTATGATCCTAACCAGCCGCATCCGCTTTGGAAAGAAATGTTCCTTTGGCTGATACCCGCGGCCGTCATTGCCCTGCTCGCGCCGCTCAGTTGGAAAGCGGCGCACGCGTTGGACCCGTATAAGTCGATAGCAACCAATAACCTCATAACCAATAACCCAATAACGATCCAGGTTATCGCCCTCCCCTGGAAATGGCTTTTCATCTATCCGGCGCAAAATATCGCTACAGTGAATTTCGTTGCATTTCCTGAACGGGCACCGATCCGTTTCGAACTGACCGCCGATGGCCCGAACGATGCGCCGATGAGCTCGTTCTGGATCCCGCAGCTCGGCAGCCAGATCTATGCGATGGCGGCCATGGAGACAGAGCTCAATCTGATGGCTGACTCCACTGGCGAGTTTGTCGGTAAGGACACCGAGATAAACGGCGAAGGTTACGCCGGCATGACGTTCAAAGCCGAATCGGTTTCACAGGATGACTTCAATAATTGGGTGCAGTCAATCAAGCAATCCTCCGGCACATTAGATTGGAATGTGTATAACAATCTTCTCCAACCCAGCGTAAGCAATCCTCCGGCGTATTATCCTTCGGTTGCGTCGCATTTGTTCGAGGGCGTTATCATGAAATATATGTCGCCAAAACTGAATGCTGAGTCAATGCCATGATCCATTTTCTTTTCGGCAATCTCACCTGGGACGCTTTACCGCACCAATGGTTCACGATCGGCGGTACGTTTTCCATATTTTTCGGCGGTGCCGTTGTTGCCGGCATTTTGACCTATTATCATCGCTGGACCTGGCTCTGGAAGGAATGGCTTACCTCCACCGATCCCAAAAAAATCGGCATCATGTACCTCGTCGTTGCGGCGCTCATGTTCCTCCGCGGCGGCCTCGATGCCATCATGATCTGGTTTCAGCAGGCGCTTTCCGCCGGCGCCTCGCATGGCTACCTTGACGCCGGCCATTTCCAGCAGATCTTCACCGCGCACGGCGACATCATGGTCTTCTTCGTCACGATGGGATTTTTCTTTGGCTTGATGAACCTGATTGTCCCGCTCCAGATCGGCGCGCGCGACCTCGCGTTCCCATTTCTGAACTCGCTTGGTTTTTGGCTTTATGTCGCGGGCGCAATCTTGATCAATATGTTCTTCGCGATCGGCGGCCAGTTTGCCGCGGCCGGCTGGCTCGCGCTGCCGCCATTATCCGGAATAGCTTACAGTCCGGGCGCCGGCATGGATTATTGGATCTGGAGTTTGCAGATTTCGGGTCTCGGCAGTTTGCTTGGCGGCATCAATTTCATCGCGACGATCATCAAGATGCGTGCGCCGGGGATGTCGCTCGGCAGAATGCCGCTTTTCACGTGGACTTCGCTCGCAAGCATGTTGCTTGTCATTACAGCGTTCCCGATTTTAACGGTGACGATCGGTTTGCTTTGGCTCGACCGGTTCTTTGGCATGCATTTCTTTACCTCCGGCTTCGGCGGCAATCCGATGATGTACGTGAATTTGATCTGGATGTGGGGGCATCCGGAAGTTTATATTTTGGTGATCCCGGCGTTCGGCATTTTTTCCGAAGTCGTCGCGACATTTTCGCAAAAGAAAGTTTATGGCTACGTTTCGATGGTCTGCGCGGCGCTTTCGATCACCCTGCTTGCGT
Organism: Patescibacteria group bacterium; assembly: GCA_028865305.1. Classification (GTDB taxonomy): domain Bacteria; phylum Patescibacteriota; class Minisyncoccia; order UBA6257; family 2-01-FULL-56-20; genus REEB161. The sequence goes on from JAGWKM010000029.1 coordinate 7,778, forward strand.
TCCTTGTTTGGCTGCATCATTTTTTCACCATGGGTGCGGGAGCGGACGTGAACGCGGTCTTCGGCATCTCGACGATGCTTATCGCCATCCCGACCGGCGTGCAGATGTTCAACTGGCTGTTGACGATGTTCCGCGGGCGCATCCGGCTCATGACGCCGATGTACTGGTTCATGGGGTTCGTGAGTACGTTCATGTTCGGCGGCATGGCGGGCGTGCTGCTTGCGACGCCGGCGGCGGATTATCAATTGCATAACACGCTTTTTTTGGTCGCCCACTTCCATACCATGATCGTCGGCGGCGCACTCTTCGGCATTTTTGCCGGCATCAGTTACTGGTTCCCGAAGGTAATGGGATTCAAGTTGAACGAGCGGCTTGGTAAGCGCGCGTTTTGGCTCTGGCTCATCGGATTTTTCATGTCATTTGTGCCGCTCTATATCTTGGGTTTCATGGGTGCGACGCGGCGGCTTGACCATTACGACGCCTCGACCGGGTTCCAGCCGTTTTTCATTATGGCGGCCATCGGCATTTGCGTCATTGCGGCGGGCGTCATCACACAGGTTTGGCAGGTCATCGTGAGCATCAAGGAACGGGATAAGAATCGCGACAGTTCCGGCGATCCTTGGAACGGCCGCACGCTCGAGTGGTCCACGCCATCGCCTGCGCCGTTTTACAGTTTTCCGTCGACACCGGTCGTGACGGGCCGTGATGCATGGTGGGAAATGAAAAAAGAAACCAGGAGCGAGAGGCCAGGGACCAGGAATTACGATGACATCGAACTTTCCAGAAGCACCGGTATGGCGATTTACCTCTCCGGATTCGTGCTGCTTTTGGGTTTTGCGCTTGTGTGGCACATTCTGTGGCTTGCGGCCGTCGGTTTGGTCGGCGCGATCGCGTGTCTTATCATCAGAGGATGGGATGAGCATACCGAATATGTTTTGCCGGCCGCTGAGATTGAAAAAATGGAAATGGCGCGCAGACAAATTTCTAATTAATAATATCTAATTAATAATGAATGCCAAATGATTGATTGAATGCCAAGTCGATCTTTTACATTGAAAATTCGTTATTAATTATTAATTAGATATTAGAAATTTCAGGTACCATATATTCAACAAGGCGCACTAATAAAACAATCATGAATCAAGAAGAAACAAAAATTGAAAAATACACCTTCGGTTTCTGGGTCTATCTCATGACCGATCTCATGATGTTTGCGGCACTCTTCGCCGTCTATGCGGTTTTGCATGGGAACACCGCCGGCGGCCCGGGTGCAAGCGCGCTCTTCAGTCTGCCGAACGCGCTCACGGAAACCCTTATCCTGCTTACGAGCAGTTTCGCCTGCGGTTTGGCGCTCCTTGCTGCCCGGAGCGGCAAGAAGAATCTGACGATCGCAGGCTTCGCGGCCACTTTTTTGCTCGGTATTTCGTTTTTGTCGCTTGAGCTCCGGGAATTTTCTCATCTCATCGCGGGAGGCACTGCTCCGCAGGCGAGCGGGTTCCTTTCCGCTTTCTTCACGCTTGTCGGCACGCACGGGCTGCACATCGCCGCCGGTCTGCTCTGGATGTTTGTCGCCATGGTCCAGGTGCGGGTGAAGGGGATTTCGCCGTTCACCCTTTCAAAACTGGAGCGACTGGCGCTCTTCTGGCATTTTCTTGATCTCGTCTGGATATTTATTTTTACGACCGTGTATCTGTTTGGAGTGGGAGTATAATTCAAACCGAAATTGATGGAAATTAGTAAAAAACTCAATTGAAACTCCTTATTGCAATTAATTTCTAAGAATTTCCATTCATTTCCGCGAATTTCAATGATTAAATACATTGTCGGCTACATACTTTCCATTCTCCTTACGCTCACTGCGTATTGGCTGATTGTGCTGCATATCAATTCACAGCATAAGGTTATTTCACACGAAACGCTCATCGTATCGATTCTCGGCTTGGCGATCTTGCAGCTTATCGTGCAATTATCGGCCTTCCTGCACCTCGGTTCGGAAGATGGCCCGCGGTGGAAGCTTGGCCTTTTCGTCTCGACGGTGATGCTGGTGCTGATCGTGGTCATTGCCTCGATCTGGATCATGGGCCACCTGAACTACAACATGACGCCGACGCAAATTAACCAGTACCTGCAAGATCAGCAGGGAGGATTTTGAGGAACGCGTCATTCCGGCTTGGCGGCCGGGATGACAGGGCTATGAAAAACTACTACCATCTCGCGAAACCAGGTCTCGTCTATGGCAATCTCATTCCCTTAATCGGCGCTTTTTTCCTTGCTTCGCGCGGAAATATCGATTGGACTTTATTTTTCGCCGCGGTAATCGGCTTGGCTCTTGTTATGGCCTCCGGCTGTGTGTTCAATAACTATTTCGATCGCGACATAGATGCCGTAATGGGTCGGACCAGGGAACGGGCATTGGTCACCGGCCGCATTTCGGGCCGCGCGGCGCTTTTATACGCTTGGTCGCTCGGCGTCGCGGGGTTCTTGATTTTATTGATCTTTACTGATTTGCTAGCCTTCTTTGCTGCCCTCGTTGGATTCATTTTCTACGTGGGTTTTTATACGCTTTGGTCGAAGCGGCGCTCGGCGTGGGGAACGGTCGTTGGCACGGTTGCGGGCGCGATGCCGCCGGTCGTCGGTTATATGGCCGTGACGGATCGCTTCGACGGGGGAGCAGTGCTGCTATTCCTGATCCTCGTTTTTTGGCAGCTGGCCCATTTCTTCGCTATCGGTCTTCATCGCCGCGATGATTATGTCGCGGCGGGAATCCCTATTTTGCCCGTGCGGCAAAATGCAAATATCACCAAATCAGTGATGGTCGCATCCATCATTGCTTTCGTCGCGGTATCTGTCTTATTGGGTCTTTTGGAGTTCGCCAGCTCTTTTTACACGATCGCCGCTGCCGTATTCGGCGCGGCTTGGCTGCTTTTCGGTGTATTTGGTTTTTGGTCAAAGCACAATACTGTCTGGTCCCGGCGTATGTTTATGGTTTCGCTCGTCGTTTTAGTATTGCTTTTTGCCGCCATGGTGGTTTGATAGAATAGAGGTGCCAAAAAATTTCCATGAAGCAAGGCAATAAAATCGCTATAATCGTTGTTCTGGGCTTGGTCGTGCTTTTTGGGCTTGGCCAATTTTTCACCACGCCCGTAGCTCCGGTAAGCCAATCGCCGGCGGCGAACAGCCAGCAGCCGATAAACAATGCGCCGGCGCCGACCCAGGTTTTAGCCTACGAGCCGCCGGTCTTGGCGAGCGGCCCGCGGGTTGAATCCGGTTCCTGCTGGACGAATTCCATCGCCGCGCCCTATCGCAAGGATGCCTGGCGCTGCGCGGTCGGCAACGGTATCAGCGACCCTTGTTTCGAGATTCCCAATAACACGAATCTCATCTGCGGCGTGAATCCGCAAAATCCGGACACTGCTTTTATCCTGCAGCTTACAAAGCCCCTGCCGGCTCCGGAGGTGCCGCAAGGCCCTGCGCCAACCAATTGGGGCTGGCTCGTTGAGCTCCAAGGCGGAACGCTTTGCTCTCCGTTCACCGGCACTTTGCCGTTTGCGTCCGACGGCGAATCGGCGAGCTATGGTTGCGCTCCCGGGCCGCTTGGCAAGGACATCATGATTTTCGGCGATTTGAATGCGTCAAGCTCGGTTTGGACGGCAAAGATCGGCACCCTGTCGACATCAACCAAGGCATTTCCGCCGAAATTGGAAAATGCGCAAACGGTTCCGGTCATCTCCGTTTGGCAATAATTTCGGAATGGCGGATAATTGCGGTTTCGTCCCGGTTTGGCGGCAGGGATGACAACGGCCGGAACTCAAGCTAAAATACGTTTTATGGAATATCGGCCGACGATCGGGCTTGAAGTGCATGCGGAACTCAAAACGCGGACGAAAATGTTCTGCGATTCCCTGAACGATCCGGATGAAAAACGGCCGAACGTGAATGTTTGTCCGGTTTGCCTGGGGCATCCCGGGACATTGCCCGTGCCGAATAAGCAGGCGATCGAGCACGTGGTCAAAGTCGGCTTTGCCACGGGCGGCCGTCCGAACGGGCGCAGCCGTTTTGACCGCAAGAATTATTTTTATCCCGATTTGCCGAAGGGGTACCAAATTTCGCAATCGGGCGAGCCGCTCGTCATCGGCGGCGAATTGCGCGGCGTGAAGATCAACCATATCCATCTCGAAGAAGATGCAGGGAAGCTGATACATGCGGAGGCAGGCAATAAGGAGCAGGGAACAAGGAACAAGGAAGACGCAACGCTCGTTGATTATAATCGTGCCGGGGTGCCGCTCATGGAGCTCGTGACGGAGCCAGATTTACATTCCGCGGAAGAGGCGGTGGCGTTCATGAAGGAATTGCAGCTTATTTTGCGCTATCTCGGCGCCTCGGATGCCGACTTGGAGCGCGGCCAAATGCGGGCTGACGCGAACATTTCTGTTTCCGCCACCTCGGAACTCGGGACGCGCGCGGAGGTAAAAAACCTGAACTCCTTCAATGCCGTTTTCCAGGCAATCAATTATGAGATCAAGCGGCAAACGGAACTCCTTGAAAAAAATGAGACCGTCCGCCAAGAGACGCGCGGCTGGAACGAGGCGAAACAAGAAACCACTTCGCAACGATCAAAGGAAGAGGCGCAGGATTACCGTTATTTTCCGGAACCGGATATCCCGCCATTCGAGCTGTCGAACGTTTTCGATGTCGAAAGGTTAAAAGATTTGCTTCCGGAAATGCCGGCAGAAAAGCGCGTACGGTTTGAGAAGGAATATGGGTTTGACAGCCGTCGCGTGGAATTATTGGTCGGCGATCCGGGAATGGCGAGCTTCTTCGAGGAGGCGGTTTCGGAATTATCGGCATCGGAAGCCGATGACACTGGAAGTCGCGGCCTTTCAATGCCGGTTATCACACTTCTTTATAATTACCTGTCAAGTGACTTGCGGGGATTGATACATTCAAGCGGGACGGCATTTTCCGATCTGAAGATCGCGCCGGAGCATTTGGCGCATTTGGTCCTCCTGCTTGATGCGCAAAAGATCACCACCCGCCAGGCGAAAGATATTTTGGCCAAAATGTTCGAAACTGGCGCGGATCCGGCAGAGATCATGAAAAGTGAAAATATCGGCGTGAGTTCGAATGTCGATGAAATTGAAGCGGTGGTCGCGGCGGTCGTGGCGGAAAATCAGGCTGCAGTTGCCGATTATAAGAAGGGGAAAACCGCGAGCATGCAATTCCTGATCGGTAAAGCGATGGGCAAGCTGAAAGGCCGCGCCCGTCCGGAAATGCTCCGGGATCTATTCGAGCGGATATTGCATTAAGGGGCGTTTTTAAGGGCTTCCCTCACGGTTTTGCACAAGCCGCTTCCGGGATTGCTATAATAGAAATATGCGTGGCAAGCGAAAAATCGAACCATCACAGATCCAAAGGATCATACAAGCCGTAGTTATCGTCGCTGTTTTCCTTCTTGTACTTGCTGCTGTCGTGGGGCGCGGACAATCTCCTGTTGCCGAACGGGACAATCCCATGCCGATTTCCCGGTTTCCGTCTGATGTCCCGGTTCCTGCGCGTGGTTTTATTCATAGCGCCTTGCTTCCTCTTCAGGGTGGGCAGCTGCAGGAAGTCCGTTTATTTGCGAGCGCATCGACGACCACGGCAAATCTCGCTTTGTATAAGCATTTTCTCACCACGGCTGCCGGTTGGCAGTTGGTGGCGGAAGCCGGCCAAAACTCCAAGCTGGCGCAGAAATCGCTTTTTGCCCAAAACGGCCTCGGCATGCTTTCCGTTTATCTGAGTCCGCAGTCATCATCCACCTCGCTTATCCGGCTGATTTATGTGACTGCGCCGGCGCTTGCGTCAGCGAACCATTAATTTTCTTTGAGAATCAAAAAAGCCGCTCCCCAGGGAGCGGCATTTGAAGTTGCGGTTGGCCGCAGACCGTCAGTTGGTTTGCAGCATATAAGTCATAGGGCCATAGGCCAACTGGTGTCCGCCCGGAAGAAGTCCCGGCGGCAGCACGAAATTGACCTGGTCGAGCCCGAAGGTCCCGAATCCCGGCGACCGGCCGGCGAAGAGGATCTGCACCGGAACGCCGTCGACCGTAATCGGCGGCGGCACCGCGCAGGTCCAGGGCGGCGC
>JAGWKM010000130.1 GCA_028865305.1 Patescibacteria group bacterium
GACCGATCCAGTTCCGGTCTACGCGGCGTATCTGGCAAAATACAAAGAACAGTCCTACGGCGAAGCCGAAATTTTCCTGCAACAATATCGCCAGCGTATTCAGGCTGTTCTCTCAGGAACGATGACGCGCCGGTTGTTCTCGCCATACATCATGAGATCGTGATATGGCGCAAAGTCCCGAACAACAAAAACGCTATCAGGTCGCCAAGAATTTCAAGGGCGTCAATACGCAGCCGAACCGTACCGCCGTCGATCAAGAGGAATTCTCTTGGCTCGAAAATATGATGCCGATTGGTTTCGGAAATCTGAAAACCGTTCCACAAGTGGTTAACGTTCAATCGGGTGGCGCAAACGTCACGTGGTCTAACGTCGTTAGTTTTCTGTCGTCGGTTAATATCAACAACACGGATTATTTGCTGGCGTTTGAAAGAAATGGCGGCGCGGAATTTTACAATCTCACCACGAATGCGAAAGGCACAATCGCCGCTTCGGGGAAATTCTCGTCTGCCAATGTCGCGGTGACGCAATGGAAAGACGAACGCGCCGTCATCATTGATCCCGCGAACGGTTATTTTAGTTGGGACGGAAACAATGTCGTTTCTATCGGTTCTCTTGGACCTGTCGGCGTCGTAAATCCCGGGGCGGGATATACGGACACGCCAGCCGTTGTCATTTCTGCGCCGGACGATCCTAACGGCGTTCAAGCAACGGCTGATGCAGTTGTCGGCCAGAACGTCGGAACGATTCAGCAGCTTAACGTCACAAACCCAGGCGTCGGTTATGCGTGGGTTCCGAATGTCACGATTTCCGCGCCGCAGATTTCGACAGGGACGCAAGCGGTCGCCACAGCCACCATACTCGGCAATGCCGTAGTTGCGCTCAATCTGGTCAATCCAGGCTCCGGCTACACATCCCCGCCGACAATTACAATCAGCGGCGGCGGCAACAGCATTGGCAACGTCGCCACCGGGTCAGCGACGCTTGTCACCAGTCCCCTACAAAGCATTTCACTGGTCAATCCTGGGACGGGGTATAGCAAACCACCGACCATAACCATCATTGGTGGCAATCCCACCAATGTTGCGACCGTTCAGGGTGGCATCATCAATTTCGCCACCGGAACTTTGTCAATTCTTGTGCAGAACGGCGGTAGCGGCTACGTCAACCCCGCAAACATAACCATTACGATCACTGGCGGTAGCCCTAGCAATGTCGCCACCGCCGTTGCGGGGTTGCGTGGCGATCAAGTCGGCTCCGTGATTATAACAAACAGCGGAGCCAATTATCAGTCCGTTCCGAGCGTGTCTATCGCGGGAGGCGGCGGCGCAAACGCAACCGCTATTGCCATCGTTTCAAGCGATGCGCCGACGGATATAGCAACCTTCGGCGGTCGCGTATGGATTTCGCAAGGACGCATCGCATTCTTCACGGCCGCTGATAGCTACAATGATTTCTCGTCGGTCAGTGCGGGAAATTTCTCGATTACCGATACGACTCTCCATAGCAACATCAAGGGTATGCTCTCGGCAAACAACTTTCTTTACCTATTTGGCGATGATTCGATCAACGTCTTTTCCGATGTCATCGTTCAAAGCGACGGGACGACCACGTTTACGAATACGAATGTCAGCGCATCCGTCGGAACACGGTTTAGGGATTCAATTTTTCCCTATTATCGCACCGTCTTGTTTATGAACGATTACGGCGTTTTCGCCCTTGTCGGCGCGACGACGACAAAGTTGTCCAATCAACTCGACGGCATCATGCCGCTTGTCGATTTCACCAAACCGATTAACGCCGGTCAGGTTCTTATCAACAACATTCTCTGCGCTTGCTTCAATTTCACGTACAACGACCCAAACCAAGGAGCACGGCAGCTTCAAGCCGTTTTCTTTGACAAGAAATGGTTCTTTACGTCGCAGAATAATCTGACTCGTATCGCCAACGTGCCATTGGGGCGTCAAAATATTTATGGCACCGATGGCGTCGCGCTTTTCCAGATGTATGCCAATTCGACGATTGGCATAAACACCGTGACGCAAAGCGCCTTGTGGCCTCTCGGCGATCCCATCAGGACAAAACAAGCACTCAAATACGGCGTCGAGGCAATTCTAACGACCGCTACGGATATCACGGTATCAATCGACAGCGAGCAATCACTCACGCAAGGAACTGTCAGCCCGGCAACAAGCACGCGCGTGCCGTTTCCGTGGGAAAATGCCGCCCTGCAACCGTTCTCATGGCAAAATCAAAACGGCTTGCCGTTTAATTGGTTTGGGGGAGGCCAAACGGTTAGCGGCTATTTTCTGTTCAAAGGCGACGCCCAGCAATATGGAAAATATCTAGGACTTACAGTAACATCGAATAGTGGAGCGATGACGATTAGCACGCTCGAACTTGAACACGAACTGAGAGCGAGATTCTAATGGCTTACCCGGCAAACATAGCTTTCAGTTTTGGTACGCAAACCAGCGGCCTAACCTCTCAACTTGACCAGAATTTCACCAATTTACAGGTCGGACTAAACGGTCTTGGCAATGGTTCAAGTGTTTTATCGAGCGTCGCAATTACAACGGCAGGAATCACTACGGCCAATGTCACGACCGCTAGTATCACAACGATGACGAGTGGCAATGTCGTCATTACCGGAGGAACTGCCGTTCTTTCAACGGCGAACGTTTCAACGTTCGGTGCTGCAAAGATAAATTTCGGCGATGGTACGACGCAAAATACAGCAAGTTTTTTGAATACATGGACATCATATACACCAGTAATTAGTCCGGTTTCTGGAAACCTCACAACAACATCATCGGCAGGATTGTTTTTAACAACCGGGAAAACGACGTTTTTTTCCGTCACACTTACGTTAACTAACGTCGGAAATGCAACTGGAATTT
>JAGWKM010000131.1 GCA_028865305.1 Patescibacteria group bacterium
AAAGTGCCTTTAGGATTGTAGGACATAGATAGAGTGCTAGTTATGCCCCTATAAACCCCTATAATTAGCACTCTCCTATTATTCCTAAATACCCTTTATTATCTGTGTACTGTGTCTCACCGTCGATCACAGTAGTTGACACGGACACGGATAAATTGTCGGCGCAAAACGCCTTAATTAGCACTCACTCGGTGCGACTGCTAATTTAGCGCGCATTCACGCGCCCATTTTTGGCCCCTCACACTGACAACTGTGTCGATCCGCCGCGCCCCAAAAGCCATTTACAAGACACAGTAGTTTCTGATATACCCCCCTCTCATGGATACTTGGGACGAAGAGCAATGCGCGCAGCGCCACGGGCCGCCGTTGGTCGGTCGGGACAGCTGCCGCCGTTGGGTGCTGCGCGACATTTGGCGCGGCGCGGCGCGCCCGGGCTATCCGGCGCGCGATTCGAAAACCGGCGCCGTCCTCACGCACGCGCGATTCCGCGCGCCGCTGGGGTTCAAAGAGCGCGCTGTCCCTCTGGGCCAGCGATGCCGCCATATCAAGGCGAACTGGATCGTAATATCCTTCCTGGTCCCGCGCGAGCGGTCGGCGCGCGCGTTCGTGGATCTCGTGCTCGCGTCTTTCACGCCTCGCGGCTATTGCACGCGGCAAGAGCTCGCGCAAGCCTTCGCCATGCTGTCTGGCTTTCCCTTATAAGGCGCTCTCTCCGACGACAAAAAGATTCTTGAAAAAGGGACACAAAGGTACTATACTTTTCTCGATCCTAAGGAGGTCGCATAAATGAAAACCGAAACTGCAGTTCAAAATAATCTTAACGCGCTTGGCTGGTACGAGCGCGCTTTCGATTGCGTACAGCAAACAATGCTGTTCGCCGACAGGGGTTGGGATGGTTCGAAGCGCGCACCACGCGTTCGCAAATTGGCGCGGATGGACGCGCGTGATTACGCGATGATCGTCACTCGCGCGAAGTGCCATCACGCCTCGCACGACAAATATCCGCGCGCGGCTGGGAAGCTGTGCAACGGAAAAGTTCGCGCAGAAATCATCGCGCAAATTTTGGAGATCAATGCGCTGCGCGGCGAGTGGAGCGCGCAAGAAATAAACAATCTCGCTCTTTCGGGAGCTTATTAAGGAGAAGGAGAAAATAATGAAAACCGAAAAAGCCACAAATGCTGTATCGCACACGCCGGGACCGTGGGAAGTTCAAAAAGACGGGCGCAACATTGTTGCTGTTGGTCCCGTCAAAGCCTTCATTCTAGAAGCCCTGGATTATCGGAACGGTGGAGGATCGGAATTCCATTCCATCGAAACTACCGCGAATGCCTATCTCGCGGCAGCGGCTCCGGACTTATTAAAGGCTGCGGAAATGGTATTTAACATAGAGGAAACGACAGCGGAAAGTAGAGACTTTCCTACGGCTGAACAATGGAGCGAGATAGTCAAAATTTCTCGCGCTGCCATTGCGCGCGCTGAGGGCCGCTAGTCTCTCCTGCTAGGCCGTCTCGGGAAACCGGGGCGGCTTGTGGAGTGGAGACGGAAAACCAGTTAAAAAAGGAGATTACAGCCATGGACAAGATACGGGTGATGATGGTACGCGAAGGTCGGACGAGCGCATTGCGTCGGGAAATCACGAGCCCGGGCGAGGCATTCCAGTACATCAAGCAAGCGATCAAGCCGGTAGGTCTTGACCGCGAGTGCTTTTGGAGAATCGACCTGGACAGCCGGAATGGCGTCCTAGGCTGGGAGCTTGTGAGTATGGGCACATTGAACGCGTCCCTTGTCCACCCGCGCGAAGTTTTTACGGGCGCGCTCTTGAACAAGGCCGCCGGAATCATCATAGCCCATAACCACCCATCCGGCGAAACGAATCCCTCACCGGAGGACAAGGACACGACGCGACGGCTGTGCAAGGCCGGGGAGATTCTCGGGGTGGCGCTCCAAGACCATTTGGTCATCGGGAACGGGAAGTATTTTAGCTTCAAGGAAACGGGGTTACTGTGATGGCTAAAGAAAAAAGACCGTATGACGCATTGATTGACGAGCACGAGGACACCGCGCCGTTTTATTGCGGTTGCCGGATGGAGCGCGAAACAGAAGGCGGAAGCGGGCGAGTTGTGCGCTTTTACTTTTGCGCGCGGCATCGCGGCGAGACCCCGACAGGGTACAAAACTACGCGCGACGGAGACCGGCTCACTGAGTGCCAGGGTTGCGGACGGCGAGCGGGAGAGAACAACAAAAAGCGCGTTGATCCGGTCATAAAAGACTTACGGGCGCGAGTGGAAGCCGGGGAGATCATGCCCGCCGGGGAGTGCTTAAAATGCGGTGCCGTTGTGCATTTGATCCCCCTGTACAGCAAGCGATGATCTCTTGCACTTGGCCGTTAATCGACGATCCGAACAGGCACGAGCGCCGATGCGTTGACGGTCGGCATTTCGAGAGACACGGGGAAATATGGACCTATAAAGGAGAATGCAAAAAGTGAAAAACTTAAAAATAACTGACGCGCTGTTATCGCCGGAAAACTGGAATGCTTGCAAGGACGGCCGGGACTGGTTTAACGCCAGATTCCCGGAGGGCGCGACGCTTAAAAAATTGCTTCCGGCCTTCGACCGTGCGGACTGGATGCTGTGGACATCGGGAAAAGCCGAAGCCTTGAGCAAGCGTCAATTCGTTTGGTTGGCGGCTCTTTGCGCCGAGCGAGTAATAGGGGAATTTGAGAAAAAATACCCGGATGATAAACGTCCTCGTCAAGCAATAGAAGCCGCGAAGAATTACGTTTTGAAGCCATCCGAGGGTGCGGCGGCGGATGCGGCGTGGGCGGCGCATGCGGCGTGGGCAGCGGCGGCGGATGCGGCGCGGGCGGCGGCGCATGCGGCG
>JAGWKM010000132.1 GCA_028865305.1 Patescibacteria group bacterium
TCGACAAGGAAAAGCAAAGTCCGGCCTATCTTTCTATGTTGGAAGCAATGCTTGAGGTCAAAGCGCAGCGCGACGCCCTCCGCGCCCGCGTCGCAGAGCTGGAGCGCGAGTTGTCCGAAGCGGATGAGCGAAACAGGGAAGCTCCAAGGTTCCAACCGGCCATGAACCCAAGTAACCCCATGAAAATGCCAGCACCTACCGCACCGCACGAGACTGCCGCGCAGCATACGGCATTGCCTTCCGCCACGCAAACCCGCAAACTTCTTTCCGCCTTTCGGGGCGTGGTTTCCCCGATGTGTTAGTCATGTGTTGTTCCTCGGCCCCGGTGGCGATGGCGCTGCCGGGGCTCGGGGCGCACGCCAAACCACAGCAACAGCAACCCAACCCCAAAACACAAACTACCATGAGTTACATGCCCGACCCTTACGCTGACGACGGCGAACCCGCGCCGAGCGATTCCTTCGACCACAAGCATTGCGAGCCGCCGCACCCTGTACTTGACTACGCGATTTCCGCGCTGTGCGGCATCGTGATTATTGGCGGAATGCTTTACATCCTGGCCGGTCTGCTTGACTGAGGCATCGCCATGAGCACAACCAACACCGCGCCGGGCCGGGTCATGTGGCAGACTGGAATGCCTGACGTTGCCACAGGCAAAAGAGAAACTTTTTGGTGTGCAACCAAAGGCGAGGCGAATGGCAAAATCTACCATCGCGATTTGGTCTATGCCAACAAGCACGTCATGGGCCTTTCTGATTCGTGCTGGGAGGCTCCGAAGAACGCCGTTCAGATTGGCGATAGCGACGAATATGAATGGACTGGCTGGTTTGAAGAATCCTGTGACCAATGCGACACGCAATGGACCTTCACGGGCGAAGTAATCGCATGGATGCGGCTGCCAAGATGGGACAAGCCCCTCGACTCCTACCCGGCGTTGGTCGAGACGGCGGCGAAGGCGCTCTATGACGATTATGAGGGTCACCATTACAGCGTGCTTCACGGGAATATTTATTGGCACGGATGGCAGAGCGAAACCGACCAAACGAAAGAAAAGTATCGCTCTACGGCCCGCGCCGTTCTGGCGTCGCTCGGCCTGACGGAGCCGGAGGGTAAACAATGAACCTTCTAGATGCGTTCGCAGTCATCCGAAATTGCGCGATCTATTCGCCGCAACTCCAGACGCGCCAAGGCAAAACCGCATTAGCAGTGGTTGATCGCAAGATTCAATCGCTTCTCCGCAAAAAGGCGTGGCGCGAAGGAGGCGGCGCAATCCCTATTCACATGGCCGATCCAAATTTCAAATACCCGCTGCCTAATGCCGAGAATTTTAACCGTGTGGAGATCGAAGCGTGCCTTGGTGCTGAAGCGTTTAAGCAGTTGATACAACGACGCGGCACAGTGCCGGAGCCGCGCTCGACTCGGCCAAGGACGTAGGAGCCTAATTTCCCATGAACCCGCACACACTACCGCTAGTCATCGCCGGCTGCTCTGCCGCAGCGATTGCCGTCTGTTACCTGTGTTTTCGCGTCGGCCTCAAGCGTGGCGACCGGCTCGGTTTTGAGCGGGGCCGCGAGTGGGGCAAGGACGAGGGCTGGAATGAACACTACTTTGCGCAGGCGGCGCTCGAACGCGCCAAGCGTGACAAGCTGGGGCGATTCCGCCCGCTGCCGCCCGAAGCGAAGCCGTTTCCACACCCGAAAATGCCCGACGCGCATAAGCGAAGCACGACAATCGAAGAAATCGCGCAAGGAAAACAAGGCCCATACAAAACGCTTTTATCATGAACCCCCACTACCTAAACGCCATTCGGGCGGCCTGCGACAACATGGAGGCCGACCCTTCGCCAAGCAACGTGCTGATGCAGACGGCTACCATCACCTATTCAAGTAATGCGCTCGCGCAGTCTGCCAGCGATGAATTAATCCACGCCCGTTCGGCCAAACTAGCCGACACGATGGTTGACATTGTTCGCACCGCCGCAGGGCAATAACAAACAAATCCATGAAACCAGAAAAAACCTACCTCGGTGATTCCGTCTATGCTCTGTATGACGGTTTCACCGTAACCCTAACCACAGAAAACGGCTATCCCGACGACCCGAGAAACCAGATAGTTTTGGAACCAGAGGTGTTCGATGCGCTTGATAAGTTTATAAAGCGCACAAATCACGTTGAAACCCTAGAGGGTGACAATGTTTCTTTGTGCGATTCCTTAAAAGCAGGCATCGAACAAGCAGACCGCTATACTAAATCTATTTTAGGCGAAATCCAAAAAGGGTCGGCGCACATTGCAAAAGTCAACCCGCGTCTTTCGGATTCTTGCAAACTTAACGCTTTTGGGGGCTCGTTTTGGTTTACCGTGGACAACCGGGAAGACGTTCAGAAGTTGCTTGCCTTGGCTCCGCGATGGGAAAAGAAAGCGTCTGATGCCGGCATAGATTACCGCGCTGTTGTTGATGGAGTCACCTATTCGGTAAAAACAACTTCGGGGGCGCTTCCGCCTACGTGTAAATTGGTCGAGAAGGAATTTGAAGTGCCAGAACAAATTATTCCGGCCCACGTAGAGAAAAAACTGGTGTTAGAGTGTGAACCAACCGCCGCAGGGCAATCCTGAAACCATGAGCACAGACCCCAAAGAAATCACGCTGGACCTGCCGCCGCAGCCCGCAACTACCGAAAACAAAGCGCCCATCGCGGGTGCGAAGCCGTCCGTTGAACTGCTGAAGTATGGCGAGCGCGGCGTGGCGATTTCCTCCTTCGAGGACCTATTTCGCTTCGCCAAGGCTGTGACTCTTTCCGGCATGGCCCCGCGTGGCTACGAAAAGCCGGAGTCGGTCATTATCGCGGTGCAGATGGGCGCCGAGGTCGGCCTTCCCCC
>JAGWKM010000133.1 GCA_028865305.1 Patescibacteria group bacterium
AATGGGACCGCGAAAGCGACAAAGCGGAATACGACCGCCTCATGCAACTCGCGCGTGACCTGCGCCGCGCAGCCAAGGATATTTCATGAACTGGCAAGCGATAGAGACGGCGCCGAAGGGACAAGAAGTCATTGGATATTCGTCGCGCACTAAGCATATCTACCTCATTGGTTGGCATAGCGATGCGGAAGAGTTTCTCGATATGAGCACATTTCGCGAAGTGCCATTGCTAACTCACTGGATGCCACTCCCCGAGCCGCCAAGCGAATCCACCGACTACAAAACCGCCAACCTCGGGCCGGGGTGTATATGAAATGGCTTTTGACAGGCGCGAATATCAGCGGGAATACCAGCGTGAATGGCATAGGAAGAGATACCGCGAAGATGCCAATTTCCGCGAAAATTCTAGGCGATTGCATCAGCAATGGCGGCAACGTCGCAACGCAATTCCCGTTCATCCTCTGTATCAAGAAATCATGTCGTGGGCGCAAGAGCATAAGCGGTTCGCTCATCGCGGAAAGCCGCGGTTCAGGGAACTGCTATTTATTCACTTTACGGTGAGGTATCTGAAATGGCTGGCGCAAGAACAACAGAATCGCTAAGAGCATCCCTGTTTGATGCTATAGACGCGGTGAAAGCCGGAAAAATGGATGCGCAAGACGCGAATGCGATATGCAACCTGGCAGAGAAAATAATCAAGTCGGCGTCGCTTGAAATTCAATACGCCTTGACTTGCTCAAAGCTAGACGCGCAAGGGCAGGGCGTATCACCTGGAAAACTCTTACTCACTTCGGATAGCGGAAAATGACCGCCACCCGCTACTGCCCCGAATGCTCAACCAGGGAAGGCCGGGAGATAAGCCACCCGTTGAGCATTGTCTTCTACCAAATGGGGCGTAAGAGCTTCATGAACCTCTGTCGCAAAGAGCGGACATTGCGCAAGAGAGAGCAGGAGCGGCGGAAGCGGGAAGAGGCGAAGCGGGGAGATCCGATGGTGAGGTTGGCGGTAAGTGAGAGGTGGGCGTGAAGCATCAGGCGATCAATCTCGTGAAGTTCAAAGCCCTGTCTCGCGCTTTGGGACAACCGATGTGCGTGACCGTGGGCGTCCTTGAGTCGCTTTGGATATTCGCCCAGATACAGGCCAGAGACGGCGACCTGACGCCCTATTCCGCAAGCGAGATTGCCGGATGGATTGAATATCCGGGAGATGAGGAAAAACTTATCGACTCTCTCATAAAAACCGGGTGGCTTGACGCAACCGAAGATGGACAGATTTTGATCCATGACTGGCATGAACATAAACCAAATTGGCTGAAAGCTATCGACGCGAGAAGCGAACAACCTAGTCAGTTACCAGATAAGGAACCTAATAAGGAACCTAGTGCGCCACCAGGTACGGAACTAGGTTCCATACCACCTAATAACCTAAAACCTAAAACCCAACCTAACCCAAAAGCTAGCAGTACTGGCGTACTGCTTGGCGACGCTGATGCGCCGCCCAAGACTGCTGCAAAAATTCCGTATCAGGAAATCCTAAAGCTCTACCACGAAATCCTTCCGATGTGCCCCAAGGTTTCTCGACTCACCGAGCCGAGACGTGCGGCAATTCGGGCGCGTTGGCATGAGGAACTGCCTGACCTGGATACGGTTCGAGAATACTTCGTATTCGTGAGGAAAAGCGATTTTCTGACTGGCAATGTTGAACCAGCACCAGGGCGACGACGGCGATTCGTTGCGGATATTGACTGGCTAATGAACCCAACAAATCTCGTGAAGGTGGAAGAAGGCAAATACCATGGCAAAGGCATTTAAGGCGAAAACAGACGTTGCGAACGTCGATGTTGAAAAGCCAAAACCAAAGCGTAATTACCGTTGCCAATTCCCTGGATGCTCCAACACCGGGACGATTTCTCTTACTACAACCGGCCCAGCACCAGGCGAGGACGACTTCCGCAAATGGCACTGCCGCGAGCATTGGAGGAAAACGTCATGAGCTTCTTCTGCTACTCCTGCTGCACTCACCGCGAGATTGACGAGCGTATGGTTACCGGTAACAAGCGAGCGATATGCAAAAAATGCTACACGAAAATGGAAAAGGCAAAGGCGAAAATGCGCCGGGAGTGCCCGAGGTCATGACGAGAAACCACACAGGCCACCGCGTTGGCCAAGACCCCATCGCCAAAGCCCGCGCACTCGAATCTCGCGTGATGGCGCGTAAGCGTGAGCTTTGGGATCGCTGCGGGACTCAGTTGCAGGTGTTTATCAAACAAGGCGTAGCGGACGGATTATCGTTCCTGCCGCCGATATTCGATCACGATTCGGCAGGGGAGATGGTTTATGTCGTCAAGTGAGAATAACCTAAAACCGTTTCCGAATTTCAAACGTGAAGCGACACCTGTTGAGAGGCTATCGGAATTATGGACCGAGGCCGATGTTCATCCACATAAATTCGGTCGAATGGTTGTTGCATACGAGGAAACTAAACCAAACGGGAATACTCGGCTCAGGACCATTTCATGCGGCTGTACAACCAACGAAGCTCTGGGGATATTGGAAATTGCGAAAAGCCAAATAATGGCAGAAAGCGCCGTAGATCCAGAATGACACAGCTAACCATGTTCGACGGATCTACGTACAACCCGGAATTAGACGGACCTCGTCTGTCGTCGCAGTTGGACCGCGTGAAGATGCTGATGCTGGATGGGCGTTGGAGAACGCTCGAATACATAGCCAAATGCGTAGGCGGCTCTGAGGCAGGCGTAAGCGCAAGGTTGAGGGATTGCCGCAAACTAAAGTTCGGAGGCTACAAGGTGGATCGTAGGCGTAGGGGCGATCCGAAAAGCGGGGTTTGGGAGTA
>JAGWKM010000030.1 GCA_028865305.1 Patescibacteria group bacterium
CGCCGCCGTGCCGGTCATTGCAATCGAAAACAAATTCCCGCCCGTGATCGTGCTGGACGCCAACGCGAGTTCGTTTCCGGTCGTTGATCCGGGGATGTAGAGCAACCCGGAGTTGCCGCCAAAAGCCCCAGCGTTATTGTATTGCAACGAATTCGTCGGACTGGACGGCGTTCCGCCACCGCCCGTCGCCCAACTCAAAACCACATTGCCGCCGCTCGGTGCCGCCGCGCTCAATACCTGTCCCGCAGTTGGATCAACTATCGGCCAGATAAAATTGAGCGTCGTCGCGGCGTTGCCCGCGCTGATGCTGGTCAGCGTTGCGCCGCTGGAATTGCTGAGCGTCAGTTTGCCGGTCTGCGTCGAGGCCAATCCCAGGATGACTTCGCCGTTCTGGGTGATGCGCGCGCGGTTGGAGCCATTGACCTGAAAGATTGCAATGTCCACCGATGTGCCGGTGAAGTTGTTGGCCAGAAATGCCGTGGTGATGTTCGTTGCGGCATCAACGTGAAGCTGCGCCTGGGCGGGCGAAGTTCGGTTAATGGCGACGGCTCCGCCGCTTTCGACGCTGACGCGCTGAATGCTGTTGGTGATGAGATAAAACGCATGCGCACTGCTCATGCCGATTCGGGCGTCGCTGCTCGTCACCTGCATCTGCGTGCGGGTCGTGTCGGCGAGCGTATTACTGCGCCACTCCTGGGCGACGGCATTGCTGTCTGCACGAACATTGAGCGTGGTCACACTGGCTGCGAGCGTAATGCCCAGACCCAAGCGGTTATTTGTCTTGTCGTAAACGAAATTCGCATTGCCTGCGAATGCTCCAGCGTCGGCGAATTGAACACTGGTATCCGGGCTGGCCGGCCCGGTAATGAAGCTTGACCATGAAAGAGTGACGATGCCCGCTGCTGGCGCAGATGCCGACAATGCTTGACCTGCGGTCGGACTCGCGTTCGGCCAACGAAAACTATTTGTCGCCGCCGGTGCCGTGCCTGCTTGAAGTGATTGCGTAAAAGCCGCGCCTGCACTGGCGAAGGTCAGCTTGCCGTCCACGGTCGAGGCCAGGCCGAATGTGGCTTCACCAGTGGAAAGAAAGCGAAAGCGATTGCTGCCGCTCAGTTGAAATTTAGCGATGTCTATTGTTGAACCAGCGAAATTATTGGCGACCAGACTGACATCCGTGTTGAGCAACGCATTGACCATCACTGTTCCGGTTGCCGGAACGATTGAGCCAAAAACGCTACTGCCGCCCTTCTCGACGTTGACACGCTGAATACTGTTCGTAATCAGGCCGAAATCGTGATTACTGGTCGTTCCAAGTTGGCCGAAACTCGAAGGAACTTGCATTTGAACGCGGGCCGTTCCTGCGCCATTCTCGCGCCACTGCTGAGCAAGTGCCGTCGCGTCGGCAGCCACATCAATCGGCAAGCCGGGCGTCGAGCCGACGCCGACGCCCAGACGTGCATTCGTATTATCCCAATAAAAATTGGCATTACTGGAAAGTGCGGCAGTGCCAGACCAGAAGGCTACTCGCGTTGCCGCGCCTGAGCCGGTCAATAGGTTCGTGTAGGCTGCGCCGCTCAGGCTCACCTGATAAGTCGTCGTCGTATTGTTGTAGCGGAGTTTGCCCTTACTGGCCGCCGAAACCGTGCTTGCCGCGCCATCGCCGAATTGTAGGGTGACATCCGAAACATTGCGCGTGATCTCGGCAAGAAAGTCATTCGGCGTGATATAGCGATCCGCCGCACTACCAGCCGCAAAGCCTACCGCAGCCGAGGCGATCCAAAATCTGTCCGTCGGTGCGCTGTTTGCGCCGTAGGGCGACAGATCAACCATTCTTGTTGGCCCTGGTGGATATGCTGCCATGTTTCTAGCTCGTAGTCGTTGTTAATTGCGCGCAGAGGGTATCGGTGCCGGTGTCTGTGGTTAATAAAGCGTCTTTATCTCCTGCGCCGGTGTCTGTGGTAAGCAAGATGCAAAATGCTGTTGTCGGTGGTGCCGTCAGGCCTGAAAACCCATCACGACGCACCGGCCAATCGTCATCATTGTTTACATGGAATCTGTCCCATTTAAGCGGCATTACTGTTGTACATTGATCCAGCTTTGCGGCGTTGAGAATAGATCGTAAACGCGAGCCGGAACCATAAACCCATAGACCACTGTCTGAATTTGCCACGTCCCCGCAGCCGGAGCAGCGGCAGCCGGAGTTAAGTAGAGGTTGGCAAACAGACCGGGCGGAAACAGTAAAAGCTCATCACAGTCAGTTGCCAGGAATGCCGGAGCGTTTGGATTTGTCCATTGCTGCAAAGCCGTTCCACCAACACTGTTTGCGGTTTCCCACCAGGCCAAGCCCTTTGGCTGCACACGATAAAACTGATAATCCGTCGTCGTGTTGTCCACGTCTACCAAATAGGTCTGCACGCGCAAGACGGCAAGCGCCACGTTGTACGGTACTTCCTGCGAGGCAAGGTTGTATTGGACGGCGCTTGAATAGTGAATATCGTAGCCAAATTTGACCGGATTGATTTCGCTTAAAATTACATGCTGCGCATCGAGGCTCACCAAGCCGCGCTTTTGTGCTTCGTCTATCGCCTCATTCGTAAGGTGCAGGAATTCCCGAATTGCTCTGATTTGCAGCATGATTATTCTTGTTCCAGGTCTACGCGGGCGTATTCTTCAGCATTATCAAAGCGCACGCCGACCATTGTAAATTGCGTGTTGCTGATATTCGTTCCCGAAAGATTCTGAATTCTGATTTGAATTCGATGGCCGGCATTCATGATGTACGGTTCAGGCATTAACAATACGGGCTCAACCTGTGTGTAGACACCAATAATTGCCGTAATCTCAGTTGAAAAAAACGGATTCCAGGTTGACCCCTCTTCGATGTCGCCAAGTTGAAGCCTGACCAATGGTGCGTTTGTGATTCCGTTATTCAAGTTGTTTGTAAAATTGAAATTGAACCCGAAAATTACAATCTGCGCTTCCGTCGGCGACGAATAATGGATGTACCTATAACCGTCAACCAACGTTCGCAGACCGCTTGGCACCGTCTGAGGCGAGCCTACGCGAACCGTCTCCATCCACGGACGCGGCCAAGTTGACTGGCCGGTCAGTGTCTGAACATCAGGATATGGCGGCATTCCGCCCGGCCTTTGGATTTTGAATCGTGGCGAAAATGCCCGCATGCTAATTCTCCAGCTTCACGCCGACCCAGGTGATATTACCGCCCGTCGTTGCGCTCGACGCGCTATTAACGAAATCCATCTGCAGCTTGCTTTGACGAGAAAGAAAGAATGGACAGATCAAAGGCAGCACCGGCGTCACCTGTGTCTGAATGCCCGCCACGGCAACAATCGGAGTGTATACCGTGGGATTCCAAACATAGCCGGTTGCCGTATCAGTAATCCGAATTGTCACAAGGGCGTTGTTGAAATCAACGTTTGCCCCAAAAATCAGGCAGTCAGAATCAACTTGCGGAGTGAACACTGTAAATCGTTCGTTGACAGTGCCAGTGAAGCCAATTGAAGTTGTCAGATCAATTGGCCGGAATTTCTTATACTGAGCAATTATTGCATTGACGTAATCTTTGAAGTATGGCGCAAACATGAAGATGCCTCCCTGATAAATAAAAACCCGTGAGGCCGACCCAAAGGCCAGCCTCACAAGAGAAAAGCACCAACCATCAGCCGGTGACAGCCTTCGCGCCAAGTCCTTCCAAGATGATTTGAATTCGGAAGTTGCGCGTAGGCGTGAAAGTGTTCAACGCCTGAAGCGTGACGCCGAATTGATATAACGAGTCAATCTGGCGAACGATTGGCAGTGTAAACACAATGCCAATACCGTTATTGACCAGCGTTTCATTCTGCATAATCGTTGTTCCCGCCGTGCCGGGAACGTAAGCTGCGGGCCCACTAAAACCAGACAGCACGTAGCGAGTCGGAAACAGGTACAGCGGCCCCTCTTCAAATGAAGTTTGATTGTATTGAAACTTCATGTAAATGGACTCCATCGCCGCCTGTGCAAGGTTGACGCCGATTACGTCATCCGCCGCAACAGTTGCCGATCCAATGCCGGGCGAGTTGGCTAAGCCCAAATTGGCGCCGGTCTGCGTCGTATCATCAAGCTGACCGGTGACGACGATGCGCGCCTGGATTGATGTAATCCAAGCAAGCTGGCCTTGCGGCAATTGCCGCGCGGTTCGCATGTTCGTATCAATCAGGCTCTTGGTGTACTGCGTTGTGCCGTTCATTTCCGTGGTCTGCTGACCAACCGGAGTAGCGAATAACTCGAACTCCGAAGCATTGAAGGCCGTTCCCGCCGCGCAGCGAGCAGTGTCGTAGCCACGAAAGCCCCAAAATGATTTAAGCGTTAGACCGGGGTTCTGCGCCATCGCCTGTTGAATGATGCTCATCGTTTTTGCGTCAAGCCCATCCATTGTTGACGGCGGAATATTCCCAGCAAGATTTACATTGTTTGCCAGTGGATTTAATCCGTAAGACATAAAAGATTCTCCTAGACTGAATTGTTTTTAACCGTCAATTAAGCGACAAGCGCATACTGACCGAAGGGCTGCTGGCCGGGCTGGTAAGTGCCAATCCCGCTCAACCCCTTCTGCTGATAAGCCCGGAACGGTTGCATGCCTGGACGGTAAGCCCCAATACCGTTGACGCCCGTCCGAGCAGGCGCTGCGCCTTGCGGTGGCGCAGGCGCGCTCGGAGCCATCAGGCCGCGTAGGTATGGCGCAACCAGAGCGGTCAAGCCGAGTGTGACGCCCATAATTTCGAGCGGCCCCTTATATTTGCCAAAGCCAAGTTTTCCGGCAATCCAGCCCAAGCCGTAACCGGTACCAGTCAAGACAGCAGGCTGCGTAAACTGGCCGAGCGGCAGAAATCCGCCGACGAGTCGCGTGGCAATCGGCGCAACGAATGTAATCGCAAAACTCGCACCGACCAATGGGATAGCCTGCCCCAGTGCGCCGCCAATCGGATTGCGATGGCGTACTGAGCGACGCTTGCGCGTGAACAGCGGATTACGACGGCGGGCATGATGGGTTGCATGAGAGCGGTAAACGCGCGGAGCTGAAGCCTTGCGAGTGCGCCGCAGTGGATTTGCATGATGATGCACCGCAGACTTGCGGCGCGTTGAACTGCGTTTTCTTGCAGCCATTGTTTTACTCCTTCGTGGATTGACCAGCGTTAAAAGTGCTGGTGCTGGATTTGCTACTTGTCGAGCTACCATGATTGGTTCTCCCTACGCTGCTTTGTGCGAATCGTGCGGCGCAGCAGACCGGCACAAACCTTGAAAATCTTTTCTAATTACCACTCTTCGCATGCGCGTCCCCGTAAGAACGCAACGGCAATACTTCACACCATCGCTAATGCGCATCTCTTCCTTCTTGCATCTTGGACAGCGGTATAAAATTGATGGGATGGTTGATGTCAATTGACAATTCCTCGCGGCTCGATGGTGTAAGCGCCGCCCTTGAAGCGCAGGCCGCCCTTGCCGTCACTGTGAAGCGTTGGCCGTTCACCTGTCTCTTCACCAAGCTTATGGAACCAAACAACTGGGTCGTCATAACCCAAATGCGGTTTGGCTTCCTGATATTCGAGCCGGGTCACCTCGCCCAAGTCTTGAGCCGTGCCAGAGTACAGCGGCGCAGTACTGGTTGCCCCGATATGGAGCTTCCCTTTCTGATCCTGGCAGAGCCAGATTTCATCAGCAGGATTGCGACGTGTAGGCTTGATAGTGCCCCGCTGAGTCTTAAGCAGCACCAAGCGACCAAGTTTTGATAGGCCTTCCGGTGTGCCGTCGGGAAAATAGAGCTTTTTCTGGCCTGTATAAGTGCCAGCAAAGGCGCGACGATTGGCGACGGGTGATGGATTTTTGCCCGATCGGCGCGACCTCTTGATCTTAACCATGCCCTGACGGCCAATAAAATCAGCCTTGTAGCGCGGATTGCGAAGTTTACTCCCGGCCTTCAACGGCACAGAGCGCGACAGCGAACGACCGGCCAGGCGCGATGTAGTAGCCTTGCGCTTACGAGTTTCGACTTTATCGGTTACAGTTCGGATCGCCTTCCTTACCGCTGCACGCTTTGCCTTCTTTCGTGTTGGATGGCCGACTCTTGATTCATCATAGTCATCGCTACTGCGATACGGATGGAATGCTCCACCGTAATACGCACCAACAGCCACGTTTTTCGGGTTTAGGTGCGACTTGGCCGATTGAATCTCTGCAACCATTCTGTTGACCTCACGATGCACCAATGACGGCTCAACATTTTCTTGCTCGATCAACCATCGCTTCACAGCGACAACTGAGCCACCTCGCTCTAATTTCAATCTGGCATAGGCACCAAGCACGCTACTAGCAAAAGGGACTACGTTATAGGTTCTCTTCGGGCTGGCTTTTGGGGGATTGCGCGCAACCCGCTGAAAAATTGTCCCGGATTTTTTATCCAGAAAATGCCCGGCCTTCACGGGAACAATTCCCTGCCCAAAGGGAATTTCTTTTCCACCAATGCGCCAGCCCTTTGAGCCGCGCTTCGCCATGCCCGCAATAACCAAATCAAGATATCCGTTGCGGTATTTGCGGCGAATGGGATTTTCTGCCTTCAATGAATCAACCCAGGCCATCACTGTTTTTGCAGGAACGTTGCGATAGACCGACCGCAAGTAGCGCGCAACCTCACTGCGCGTCTCTCCCGCCTTCAGCATTGCTCGCGCCTTTGTAAAAAAAGGTTTTCCGCTCGAATGCTCCTGGCGATTCGGATTCAGCACAACAACCCTTTTGGGCTTCGTAATGATTGTCTTGTTTCTTTTTCTTGCTGGCATGTCTCTCTCCAATTTCAGGAAAGCAGTGCTCGCTTTCCACTTGCTGCCAATCGGCATTGCCACTGTCGCGGGCTGCTTGTCGGTCTCGGCTTGAAGCGTGACCGTTCCGGCCTTCGCCTGAACCCCAATCACGCGCCCGAAGTGATGCGAGCGGCCATCGAAAACATAGTCGCCTTTCTTGATTGCCAAACTCATTTCCTCGCTAAAGAAGCAATCAAAACAACTACGCCAACCCCAAGCCCAACGCCGATCAAAGCTGCACTCGACGGCGTAACGCCGAACTGGCAAGCAATCCAGTCCGCCCATTTCAGCTTGCTCCAATCGCACCGACTTGGAGCCGCTCCGCCTGGCTGATTGCCTTGCGGTAACTGATTGCCTTGCGAATCCGTCAGACCAACGCCGACGGTCTTGTCGCGACGCAGAACCTGAAGCCCCGGCAAGCACTCCTGAAGAATTCCTTGAACCCAACTGCCAACGTCTTCGATGTCGCCATGGTCTTGCGCAGTCTGAACCACAGCTGTCACGTAAGCGTCACTTGAAAAATAGCCGCCCGCCCATTGCACCTGGACAAGATCAAATCCGCCAGAGGCGTAAACGCAGCCTTCAATTGCCGCGGAGTAATCATCAGCAAGCGACTGACTACCGATGAGCGTTACGCCCGGATAGACCTGAAAGCCAACCTTAACCAGCGAGCCAGCCGGAAGCGGTAAGCCGCCCATCAGCCCTGAAAGTCCGCCGCAATTGTTACAGCCGCATCCGCACATTATTTTTTCATCGCAATTAAGAACTCTAAACCGATGGCGATATAAGTCAAAGTCTTAATATCCGAATTACTGAAAATCGAAGTAGTTGGCCGTGGAAGCGGATTTGGATTTTGCGCGTTCCTGTTTGCGGCCTGTTGCGCCGCCTGCTTTGCCGCACTTGATCCACCGCCAGATGCACCACCACCACCTGATTGCGCACGATTGGCCGCTTGTTGCGATCTTTGCCGGGCATTTGCGCTGCCAGACGGGATCGAATTCGGGCCGCCGCCTTGCCCATCGGAACATGACCAATTGCCGCTCGCATCGCCTGAGCAGTAAGAGCCGTCAGCGTGCGTGTCCGTCCAGTTGCCGCTCGCATCCTCCGAATAGCTGCGACCATCGGAATCAGTCCAGTAAGTCGAGCCGTCGGAGCCAACCATGATCGTTTCGCCAGTCGTCGTATCCGTCCATGAGAACGACCCGCCTGCCGTGCCTTCGTACAAATTCCCTTGCCCGTCGTTGTAGCGCCAATCGCCGCTCTGGTTTTCTACATACTCTTCGCCGCTCGTACTATCGGGCGGATAGTAATTTCCGGCGTCATCAGACCAGCCCCAGCCGTCAAAGTAATAACCAGTGCCAGAGTCGTCAACGTAGTCGTAACTACCATAATCACTACTGCCGTAATCAAGCGAGTCGGAGCCGCCACCGTAACCATCAAAGCCATAGCCATCGAATCCGCCGTCGCCGCCGGTGGCATCCAGAAAGCCTAATCCCGGTTTAATTGTCGTGCTCGTTCGGTAGCTCATAATCTCGCACCGTTGCGTTTCGGAATTCCAGTAAAGGCCATGCCCTGAACAGTTCGGCAATGGCTTCGTTCGTCGTTCTCGCTGATCGAAGTAGGTCGCCACACTTAGCGCCGCCCCCTTCCGCTAAAAAGAAAATAGGCAAGCCCGGCAATACCCAAATAGGCAACCGGCTTGCTGACGCTGCCGACAATTGGGAGTGTGATCGAGCCATCAAGAAAACCGCCACCGCCTGCCGGAGCAATCGGATTAATCGCCGTCGCCTTCGGCCCCACACTAAAAGAAACTTCTGCATTGCTCAGCGCGCCGTTTGGAGCGATGACCAGCACCTGCTTTTGCCAGTTCCCCGCTTCCGCGTCCGTCCAAGCGCCGCCTGTCAATTGCGCCGTTCCATTGGCGTCAATCGTCTGGCCGTAGTTGGCATTGTATTCGCCGGTTGATTGGCCGTTTTTGTAGGAAGTCCATGCCACCTGAGAACCCGGCACGCCGCCGACAATCGAATAAACAGGCTGGTCGCCGGTCTGATACCGTGATTTATCGGTCGTCAGCGATAGTCCGATTGCGCCCAAATAACCAAGAAAACCAAGCATAATTACCGCCCCTTCTTGCCCAGGAAAAATGCGCCAATAAACAGCCCACCAAGCGCAGCCATCCACCAGTTGATCTGAAAGCCTTGAGTATTGACCGAGCCGGGGAATAGATTATTTCCAATGTTCTGGCGCGGATACTGGCCGGGCGTTGACGAGTACGGATATTGATTCCGAGGAACAAGAACGCCTGTTGCGATTGTTTGAAGCGTCTGATTCCAACCGTTCCCGCCGCGATAAACAGTTTGCCCATTGGTGTCGAATTCCAGCGAATCAATGAATTCGCCAGTGTCGGCGTCATAGGCATTGCCATCCTCGTCGTACCAGATCGTCAGATAGTTGCCGGTTTCGGCATTGTAGGCGTAGCCTTTTGAATCAATGCGAACGTTCATGGTTGAGCCTCAGAAAATTTCATAAGTAGTTTCAAATCCGCCGCTCGGCAAACTCTGACTCCATCCCAACGGCTTGTCCGTCGCCACGCCATCCATAGCGATCCATACTCCGGTCTCGTCCCGCACTTCGGCATAGACATGACTATAACCAGTCAAATCCTCTGGAAATTGCACCACGAATCGAACCATGTAGCCAAGCGAAGCCATCAGTGTGGCAATGCAAACGCTCATCGAAACGCAGTCCCCTGACCTGGCTTCAATTGTGCGGCGGCAGTCCTGAACTATTTGTTCGTTGATCGGATGGGGAAGGTATTGAATGGAGGTTTTAACAAAATCGAGAATACGTTTCGCCTTACCGTAGCAGTCGCCGGGAGCGTTGCCGACTATCGCGCTTGCTGTTTTCTGTATCCACGAATCAGACCAGCCGGAAAAATCAGGACTAACTTCCCCTCTCACGCACTGCGCCATAGCGTCAAGTGTTTGAAAAGTCCCATCAGTCCCATCAGCCAAAGGGTAAACGCAAACTACAGGAGGTATTGACAGCGGATAAAAAGGATTGCCCGCAAACACGTCGGTTGGCGTTCCGTTTGTGTAACTGGATTCAAGCGCGGTTGCGTGCATAAGCGGGCAAAATGGAAATCTTTTGCGCTGTCTCAGTTACACGCCCCGCAGGAAACTATAAAAAAACAAGACTGTCAAGGGCTTTTTCTTGCAATGGTTTAGCAAGAAGAGTATAAATCCGCCGCCCCGTTTTACTAGCACTTGATTGCATTTGAAGGCTCAAGTAACTACTGATAACCCCGCTTTTCAAGCCAATTTGAAAGGAAGAAATAATTTATGGCCAGAAGAAAACCAATCGCAGAGGCGGAGCTACTGCCGCCTGAAGACGACGACGGCGCAAAAATCGAAACCAAACCGGTCAGGAAAGTGGTCGAAACCAAAACCGTCACCTACGAAGCCCCGCCAGAAGAACCGCTAAAAGAAAATGACGATGAAGATTTCGACTACGAGATCGAACCGCGCAAAAAGAAAAAGGCGACTGAAAAAGAGGAACGCGACAAGCTCCGCGCGGAGCTTACAAAATACGGAGTCACGCCGGCCTCAGACCTGCGTTACTCTTTATTCAAATATGTTGATCCCAATTCACCCATTGCGGGCAACCAGGCCGAAACGGAAAGCTGTGGCAGATTCCAAATCACAAAAGAAGGATTACTGAATGGCGACCATGTTGAAAAAGCCCGAACGTTCGGCCCCGGTCGCTACTTCTTTATGGTTTACAAAAGCAATCAGCTTGTAAGCAGTTTCGATGCGCGCATCGCTCAAGGCTGGCAACCGCAGGCACAGCCAGGAATGGTCAATACGATTGACCCAGTAAACCCCGGCGTAACAATCCAAATGCCAGCTGGCCAAACTCAGCCTTATATTGATCCGCTAAAACAAATGCGCGAGTCATTCAAGATGATGAAAGAGATGCGCGAAGCAATGGGCATGATTGACCCACTGCAAAATCCGCAGCCGCCACAGCTTTCGCCTGAATTACAGATGGCCGGGTTCATGCTCCAGGATGCCGACCTGAAGAAGAAGGCCATCAAAAGCCTTTTCGGGTCAAACGGCGACTCAGGCGAGAAGGACGTGCTGACAGTAATCATTGAAAACGCCGAACCAATCGGCAAAGCACTTGAGGGGATCATTCGGCAGATATTTTCAAACGTTCAGGATTTAAGGGGAAGCAATGGGCGAGCGCAGATGGTTACGCAGGCATTTCAGACTGAAGGGCAGGCGGGGCAATCTGCTCAACAAATACTCTCGCAAGCGCCGGAAAGCAAACAACAGGCCGGACAGCCTCAAGGCATTCTGGAAACAGATCAGTCCGCCGCCGAGATAGCCCCAGAAGACACCCTACTAGCCTTCGTGCTGGATCAATGTAACCGCAAAATCCCGCCGAAGATCGTCGCCCGCCGGATTCTCGACCAAGCCGACACAATCAACCGGGTCGCGCCAATACAATCTATTGACGGCTTCTTGGAATTGTTCATCAGCCTGACACCTGATGAAGTGCTGGCTTTCGTGGCCAGCTACTCAGAGACTGGAAAAGAGATTGCCGGATTGGGCCATGCGAAAGCCTGGACTGAAAGTTTGCAGGCTGAGTTAAAACCGGCCTTTCAAGAAGGAGGGCAGACATAGTGTCAATCAATAGCAGCGAAATCCTGCAACTGTTCCTGCAAGTCAACCAGCTTTCCAAGCTACTCGAAGCCGACAACGGCGATGAGCGTTGGAAAGCTTTTCAGGACTGGCAGGCAAACAACCCCAAATACAAAAAGCAGATAGATCATTGCGTAAAGATCAAACCATCTGAAGCCGTTGATTATTTGGCCGAAGAATTTGAGATTGATCTAAACGTCGTCGCGCTCTTCGATCCGAAAGGCGCAATGCTGAATAAGATTGAAAGACTCATCGAAACAATTCAGACTTTATACAAGGAGAGACAAGGTGCCTAAAGAAGAATCAACAACCATCAAACTCGGTCACATTTTCGATTTTTCACTACTCGCTAAAATCTTTCTCGCTAGCGCGGTTGTCGGCGAACGCTTCATGCGACTGGATACGGTTGAAGAGGCGAGTTACCAGGAAGTGACTGTAGACGACCCTGACGATGAAAGTGCCACGATCACGAAAACGCAATTAGCCGCCTCGCATACAAGTGGCTGCTCGTATTTCTTCGATGACGACGAGGCGCGCGAGCTTGAAGATCAAATCAAACTGATTATCAAGAAAAGCGAAGAACAGATGACCCAGATTCAATTGCTGGCTCAGGAAAACGCCGCACTTAAACAGGAACTTAATCGAGTAGTAGCAAGCAAGATTCAAATACCCGGCTTTCGGCGAAACTAAGACAAAAAACAGATCAAGATATTAAGGGAAGCTTCGCGGCTTCCCTTTTCTTTTGGCCTAAAAACTATTTAGCGTATAAACGCCTTATAATGGCCTTCAAAAAGAAAATCAATAGCGTTGCCGCCCCTACCGCTTCCCTGCTCGCCTAAAGCCGTAACCTACGCGATAATGACGGCTATGAATATTTGCAAGCAATGTAAAAATCCATTTGAATCGAAAAGACGGCATAAAGAGCCACCGAAATTCTGCTCTGATAAGTGCCGCGTCAAGTTTCACACCGAGACGAAACAGAAATCGCTCGACCGAGAACTGAAACGGCTTCGCAGAATCGAAAAGCTTTTTGAAAAAGCCAATACACCAGAATTCCGACGCTACCTGAAATATCGAAGCCGGATTGATTCCTGGCTAAAAGCTAATAAGAAATAGACCGTGTAGAAAATATCAAGCAATATGCAATTATTGCATAGCGTAAGTCTTTATATTGCAACACTTAGTAATTCACTATGTAATTCTTACACGAAAGAGACGTTCTACGCTTCCCTGCTTTGTTGAAAACAAAGGACTTATGAAATTTTGACCCTATGGCACACTTCTCGCAATAGGTAAAAACGTGATCGAAAACGGCAACGAGCCGGGGATGATCGCAAACGAAGCCGAACTGACCGTCGCGCCCGAACAATGGACGTGGCAGTTCCCTAACAACTAGCCCACCAGCAACGCGCTGGCTTTCGCCCGAACGCCGGGCACCGATCAACGCAGAAAACGCGGCAAGGCCGCAGGAGATTTTTTATGACGACACTGAAACAGCCGACCGAAGTATTCTTCAATTTCAAGGTGGATTATTTACTTTCCCAGAAAGGTCAGCGCGCGCATTTGCTCGCTGGCGGGGACGGTAAGCGCCAACAGTCTGTCAGCGGCCAGATTTCACTGGCCGCTACTGACAAGCTGGGAATAAAATTCTACGATGGCCGCCTAGAGCGGGACATGATGGACATTTACACGGACAAATGGAAAGGCCCGGGTTTCGCGCTGGCGGAATACGACGCGCCTCTCGCGTTTGAAGTCGCGCTGGCTGAAATACTGGCCTGCCGCGAAAAGCAGAATGCCTTCCTGGCCGCAGAAGCCGCCGCAAAGGCAGCCGCCAAATCTGCCGCGTTGGCGGCGTGCGGGATCGGCACAATAGTAGAGCGATCGCGCACGTACAATGATCGAATTGAAGTCAAACATGGAGGTCGCACGTTCATGTTCGACTTCGACCCAGAATTGTCTGCGTTGCTCGCCGCCCAGAAGCGGGAGCGCGAGGA
>JAGWKM010000134.1 GCA_028865305.1 Patescibacteria group bacterium
TATGGAAAATTTTTCGTAGGCCGCGATGTCTCCATCATGTAGATGATCGAGCCCGCGATAATCAAAACCGGGATAAGCGCCAACAGGATCATAGAGAAAACGGCGAGCGAAAGCGCCGAGGTAACGGATCGTCCACACCGTTTTCCCCATGCCCTGGTTGCCGACGACGATGACAAAATCACGATCCGCCATCGGCGGCCGGTTTCGGTGCTTTCGCGGCGCGCTTTTCTTCTCCGCGAATTTTGATTTCGGCTAGAATCTTGGGCATGTAAATTCCGGTGAGATTAAGCGCCGCCAGCAGGAACGCCAATTTGGCGGGCGATTGCAACCCGGCATATTTCGCCGCCGTGGAAACGCTGATCGAACCGACGCGCTTTTCCTTTTCGGATAAAGACCAGTGTTCGTGTCCGGTCAACGCCTCCCCGATGGCGGCGGGCATTTCGACGAGCGGTTCCCAGATTTCGGGGGCAAAGAGTCGGTCCAGTTCTTCCTGGATTTGAGGCGGGATACCAGCACCGGGTGGGGCGGCGGGGCGTTCGCCTCCACCCAGCTTTGAATACTTGCCAGTTTTGTTATAGGGTCCGCGCTTGCGTTTTTCCAGGTCCGCTTTAGCTTCCGCCTTAGCCTCAGCAGATGCCATACTCCCCGGATTTGGACTCGTAGTTTCCGGCGCGGGTCCGGATTTATCGCCGGGGAGGGTAAGGATCGGTTTGCTTCGAGTAGTATTCGAATCGGTTGCCATGGATCGTCATCCTTTGCCGGTAAGTTTTTTCGCCAGATAATCGAAAATATTTTCGTTATCCTCCGGCGGGCTTGTTTCCACCATTTCATTGATGACATCCTCCAGCATCAATTTTGTAATTTCGCGTTGCTGCTGGTATTTCGGGTCAGCGCGCAGCTTTTCGAGCGCGGCCTTTTCTTCCGGGGTGAGTTCCTTTTTTGGCATGGGGTATCAGTTCCGTGTTGAGAGTTCCCCGCCGTTGCTCGAATTTGTTGACTTTCAAATTGCACCGCAGGGATTCGCGCAATTTGTTTACCTTGACATAATGGTATTCGGTTTTTCCTTTCGCGTACAATTTTTCTAGATCAAAAATCGAACCGTGAAAACCGTGGGTAGCGAATTTGATTATATACCGGCCTTTGAATATTTTGCTAGCAAGCAGGGTTTTCCCGTATTTTTCGGCCTGTTTTCGGGTTCCGTAGATGATATAACACTTGTTTCTAAATATAAGAACATCCCCTGCGGCGTCGATTTTTTGACCACCCAAACCAGATATTTCCTTGGGAATTCTTTGCGTGAAAATTCCATCCGTGGCTGTATGCAAGGCCCGATTATCATGTTCCATCCGATGAATCCAGGCTCGTGGAAATCCGGTGATGAGACTTGCGATAAAAGGGTTGAATAATCCGCCAGCAGTAATAATGCGGATTTGGTTAAGGGTTTCATCGTCGCAATTCCATACCAGGTTCTTCCAGTCGCCGCCGCGGCTTCCCGATTGAATGAATTTGCCGTACAGCGAATTGAGGAACAATTTATAAAAAGCCCGCCGCACCGGGTCGGCAGACGCCAGGTCTTTCAGCTTGTAAAAATTCTCCGCGTAGGCTTTGAAAGGCGACGGCTCATTGTCCATCGTTTCATCGTAAAAGTACCCTTCGATTTTCTCGATACGGATTTCCCGCGTGCGGATCGCTTCGCGCAATTCGGGGCCGGTGGTCCAGACACCTTCAATTTTTCCGTGCAGGGGTTTGAAGGAGTGACTGTAGATAATCGGCCACGGACATTCTTTCGCGTGTCCCCAAATCTTATATATCCCGAATTCAGGGACAGTTTGAGGATGGCCGTCGCCAGTAAGCGTCTTATACGCCTTTGGATTTGAGAATGATGGTAACCGGGCCATTGCGGCGGGATAAGCCGACACGATGTCCAGGGAATATATTCGACGATACCATCCGGGTGAGACTGAAAGATTGTTTTTACCGCCGTGATAGGAATGGAGTGCCGCGTAAACAATACGATTAGGTGGTAACGGGATAGGCAGCTTGAGAAAGCGATGACGGAATATGCGCGCCGCCATGTGCGGGGCGCTGACACATTGCTGCACGTCGTACTCCTGGTGCATCTGCTGGATCGCCAGACCGATGTGGTAAGTGATTTCGGCATCGCGCATCGCATAGGCAATAAACTCCTCGTCGGTTTTCCGAAATCGCCGTTGCCCCAAATCCTTCGGACGCCGCAGCTTGGGCAGATCGGGACAAAACAGTTTGGCTGCTTTGGCTAACGAGGTTTTGAAAAATGCCGCCGCGTCCACGATCTGAACCGTTTTCGTTCCCTTCGTGAATCGCATAAATACGACATTGGAAAAGACACCTTCACATGCCCAGCCGTGAGCGGAAAAACTGATTTCCTCATCACGCAGGATCGCGTGACGGTCCCACAGAAAAGAAACAAGATCGAATTCGAGATTGAAACCGTAGAGGACTGTAAACCCCGGCTTGCAAATCGCATCCAGGGATCGGAGAAACGTGCGCGTAGCAATGCGGCCTGTAGCCAGCCAATCAATACGGCTGACTCCCTTGCCGTAAAACTGAAACGTGATCGGTTCGCCGTCCTTGGTTTCGGAGTCACACCCTAGCACCGTGACCACTTTTCTGCCTCCGCGATGGTTGGGTTTCAGTTCTTTGAGATATCGGGGAATCCTTACGCTTTCGTAGATCATAGGCGAACCCCACGAAGGAATGAAAACGCCATTGCTCGTGCGGCGCTTTGTTTTTGTTGATGCTAGGCAGTATTTTTTCGATGAACACGCGGAATAGCGACCAGCGTTCGCCGTCTTTCTTACCGAT
>JAGWKM010000135.1 GCA_028865305.1 Patescibacteria group bacterium
TGACACACTTTGATCGACTTGATCCAATTGTACAATCATATATGCCACTCTAATCTGGTTTTCACGCCTTCCGGTTGCCAGCCCACAGGCACAGGTTCCGTGGTTTCAACGGACAGCCAACGCGTTCCTAGTTTCACTTCGGTATAGACATGATCGAAAATGCCGGGATTATCCACGGCAATGGCGACAAAGCGCGGCTTGAAACCAATCGACAAGGCAAGCGCCGCGACGAGCGTTGCTTGATCGTCGCAATCGCCTTGCGGCGCTTCAAGCAAAGCGTGCGGAATTTTCAATGTTTCAGCATAAGTCGGGTCGCGGGTATAGCGGATGTTGTCTTTCACCCATTGCTGTATCGCTTCCAATTCGCCCCGGAAATCTTTTGCGGGCACGCCCGCAATGATGTTTTCCGCAAGATCGCGTATTTCGAGCGTCGTATGCGCGGCGAGCGCGGCGGCACGCATGGCGGCAAGTGTGGCGCGGGTGCCCGCTATGCCTTCGGGCATCCCGCGCAAGGTGCTTTGCGGTGTTTCAGCTTGCGGGCGGCTTTCCAGCAGCATTAGCGGCGTCCGGTATTGGATTTGCCGCATTGTGCCCATCTTCCGGCGCTAATGTCAAACCGCCGTCCGCGCCGCGAACGAATACGCCATCCTCTACGGCAATTTCAATCAGGGCGTTTCGCACGGCTTCATACCACGCTTTATGCGGTTCGCACTCGGGCACCGCCTTGACGAGATAGGAAAACCACGCCGGATCGAAGGCCATGCCGTGCAATACTTCGTCGGGCAGGATATTGAAAATCGTATCCGCGAAGTCGGCGGGATCGGCCTTGTTCGCCGCCGCTTTGTTTGCCGCTTTCAATTGCAATTTGAACAGCATGAAATCCTCGCTTTCGGGTTGTGCGGCTTGCGCTTCGGGCGCGGGCAAGGCAGGTTGTGCGGGCGCAACAGCGGCAGGCGCTTGCGCGACCTTCTGTTCCATCGCTTTTGCAATCACCGGCTTAAACATATCCATGCCCGCCATCATCAATGCCGTGCTTGAATCAGTGCCTTCCGGCAGCTTCGGTGCGTTCGCCCCGGTCGCTTCGTTGAACAACTTCACCATGTTCAACAGTTCCATGAAATTAGGCTGTGCCGACACCGGCGCAACGGCTGGCGGCATCACAGTACGCATGATTCCGGCCAGAGCTTCCATTTGCTTCAACGGATCGACTTCCGGCTTTTGCGTCGCTTTTACGATCAATTCACCCAACTGCTGAAAGCCTTGTACCATCATCGTTGCAATCGCATTGCCACCATCGCCGGATTTTTCGGGCGGCGGATTCTTTTTCAAAGCGAGCGCCGCTTCATCATCGGCAGACAATTTCCAGCCTTGTACTTTATTCAGCTTGCGCACCTTGTGGCCGCTCGGAATTTTCATATAGACCATGATGCGGTATTGCCCTGTGCCGTGTTGCTTGGCGATCTTTTCCAGATCGTATTGATCCGGGTCGCCTTGCCATACCTTGTACTCGTTGCCCGCGCCGTCCGCATTCAACAGCGATACGTGGCAATCTACATCAGCATCGCCGGTAATATTCAAATCGGCCTTGATCTGCTCCAAAGCCGGATTGAGTGTATCAAAATCGATGTAGTCCGGCTCTTGCGCGGAATCTACCAGTGCATCTATTGCCGGTGCTTTCGGCTTCCTTGTTGCCATGATTTCCTCCTAAAGAAAAGGGGCTAGTACCTAACTTGGCACTAGCCCCAATCTACCACAGAACTAGGAAACGATCTAGCTAGATCGCGTGCGTGTTGGCGAGGTTGCAAATAACATCCGTCGCCTTGACTGTAGGCCGCACCGTTTGCAATGTGAAGCCTTGCGCACGCCCGCCGCTGGCGATCTGTTGCTCTTTTGTTGGCATCGTCGGCAGCAGCATCACGACTGGCGGGTTGCCGTGACACGATCCGAAATCATGCTCCGGTTCGCGCACGTAGTAGCGGCAATGCAGACAGTGTTGCACGATTACGCCGCCTTTAACCCGGACACATCGACTTCCGCGATGGTGAAATCGATGTGCCGTTTGCCCTCGCGCTTGCCCTCGTTGCGGATATAAAAACACTTGCCGACATATTCATCGTTCGGGTAGTCGCGCTCCAGCGTGCTTTTCAGCACGGCGGGGACGAGCAAAGTGAATTGCTCGCCGGTTTCCACATCGCCCACGGTGCAGACTGTTGCGGGCTTTTCCTGTACGCCATCCTTGTTGACTTTCCCCGGCACGCTCGAAACACGCATCGCATCAGCAATTGCCAGAATACGCGCTACGCCCGGAACTTTCAGCACCAGTGAAGGCATTGTCAGCCGCCGTGTCAGCTTGACGCCACCGGGAAGATTCATCGGCACGGTTGCAACTGCCGTGCTTGTGGATGCGCCAGTGAGTTTCGCGGGCGGGGTTGCTTTCTTCGATTTCGCTTTGCTTGTCATGATTATGCACCTTTCAAGAATTTGGCGTGGTATTTGGAAAATCGCGCCGCACCTTACGCGATACTTGTAATACTACCGAATACCTTTAGTAGTTGTCAATAGGTATTTTATATTAATAATCTTCCTCTGGTTCCGGCACATTCCGCCCGCAACGTTCGCATACATAGCTGTGAACGTAATCGATTGCGTGCGATTCGTAGCGAACGGCGATGATGTTTATATCCACTTTGGCTTTGCCGTGGATGCCGATTAGACAAAGCAGGGGCCAATACCATCGCCGAGCGCGGTTTGCGATTCCCTTAAGGGAATCGCCGCGCGTAGAGCGATGACCCGAATTCGAAGAATGAGTGGTCATTATGCAGTTCTCCTGATTTCCCGGT
>JAGWKM010000136.1 GCA_028865305.1 Patescibacteria group bacterium
GACAGGGAAACAAAACGAGCAAAGATTCGCCATTTGGAAAACGTAATTCTCGGGTCTTAGTCGGGGCGCCGAGAATCGGACTCGGTCTTCCTGCTCCCAAAGCAGGTGTACTACCGGTATACTACGCCCCGAACTGAGAAGGAGAATAACACGGCTTCCGTGATTATCCTCTTCGGAGAGGGTAGGTTAAAGATATACTTATACCCCCGTCAACCCCGGCGCTTCCTAACGTATTCCTCGTCATGGGTTATACGGTGACAATTAGCACAAAGAACTATGCATTTTGCGATTTCGTCCTTTATTTTTTTGAATCCCACTTCTCGCCTTAAACCACCAATGCTGAATAATTTATCTTTTTTATTCTTATGGTGGAAATCTAATACTCTTGGGTCAGTAATCCCGCAGCGGCTACACCCGTTCTGTTGTTTATAAACGTTTAGCCAATCGTAGTGCTTAGCTATCAACACCTTCTTCGTCTCTCTATAGCATTCGTTGCACTTCTTCCGCCGATAGATCTTTTGTGGGGTAGTGAGTGCAATCCCAAAATGAGTTTCAGGATAATCATTCCCGCAGTATTTGCAGCGCTTTAAATCCACCTCCCTATGATATCATTTTGGGGCGTATTGAAGACTCCCAAAGTGCATATTAAGAGAATCTAGTTTAAAATAAGGGCACAGCAATCATGAGTAAATTCGACAATATCTCCCCGGTCGACTACCGCTACTTTGATGAGGAAGTAGCGAAATTTCTATCGGACACGGCATACACGAAGTACAAGCTCGCTGTCGAGCTCGCGCTCGTAAAAGCCCTTGCAAAGCGCGGTATTTGCCCGCCCGAGGCTCTAAAGGACATCGAAAAAGCGTGCGCCGAAGTGACGCCAGAAGAGGCGTGCGCCGAGGAAGAGAAAACCCGTCACGACATTCGGGCATTGGTAAATTGCATCCGGGCGAAAGTTTCGGACAGCGCGAAGCCGTACGTCCACATGACGGCGACCAGCTACGACATTATCGACACGGCGAACGCCGCGCGGTTTCGCGATGTTACCCGTGAAATCCTAGTGCCGGCGCTCTCGGATCTTGAGAAAACACTTATCGCGATCGCTGAAAGGGAAGCTGAAACGGTGCAGGTTGGTCGCACACATGGCCAGCACGCGGTGCCGATTACCTTCGGCTACGCAATTGCCGGCTATGTGAGTCGCCTTGGGCAATCGATTCTCGCGCTCCAGGACCTTGCTGGCCAGCTGAAGGGGAAGTTCTCGGGCGCCGTCGGGGCATACAACGCGTCCTCGCTTTTCTTCGACGACCCGGAAGGATTTGAGAAAGATGTGCTTGCGGAAATGGGACTTGAGCCGGTCGAAAGCGCAACGCAAGTAACCCAGCCGGAGCCGATGGCGCGCCTCATGGCAGAAGTGACCATCGCGGCTGGTGTCATGGCAAACCTGGCCGATGACATGCGCCATCTCCAGCGCACGGAAATCGGAGAAATCGGGGAAGAGTTTTCGGCAACGCAAGTCGGCTCTTCGACCATGCCGCAGAAGCGAAACCCCATCAATTTCGAGAACGCAAAGAGCCTTTGGAAAATCATCGTGCCGCGCATTGTGACCGTTTTCATGGATCAGATAAGCGAGCACCAGCGCGATCTCACCAATTCCGCCTCCGGCCGCACGTACGCCGAAACCATTGCCTATACCGTTTCCATGGCAAAGCGCCTCACGAAGACCATGCAGAAAATCTCCGTCGACAAGGCGCACCTTGAGGCCAACATGGCGCTCCAAAAGGGGATGATTGCTGCAGAACCCTTGTATATTTTGCTTGCATCGCTCGGGCACCCGGACGCGCACGAGAAGGTACGCACGCTGACGCTTGAGACGCAAAAGGGAGGGAAGTCGCTCGAAGACGTTGCCTTGGCCGATGCCGAACTTGCGCCGTACCTCGAAAAGATGGCCGATGTACAGAAAAATATTCTGAAGAATCCGGCGTCCTACACCGGCGTGGCGGCAGAAAAAGCGAAGAAAATAGCAAGAGAGTGGAAGAAAAATCTTTCGCTTTAGTGTATTGTATTTGGAGCATATGGGGGAGAAAAAACCAAAAAAAAAACAGCATATGAAGTAGCGAGAGCAGTTGCAGAAAGAGCGGCGAAGCGGGGTCTCAGCCAACCATTTACGAGGCTGAATGATTCATGGGGACATAAAAAAAGACAGCCAAGGAAACAAAACCCGCCGTGAGGCGGGTTTTGTGTTATCCCCCCACACCAACATTTGGATAAACGTCGGCGCGGGGGTAAACTAGGACATGATTTTAGTACTCAATTTCGGCGGGCAGTTTGCTCATCTCATTGCCCGGAGAGTCCGCGACCTCGGCGTCAGGGCCGAGATTTTGCCTGCAGACGCATCCGTCGGCGAAATCACCGCATTCGAGCCCTCCGGCATCATTCTCTCCGGAAGCCCGCACTCGGTTTTGGAAAACGGCCCCTTGCCGGACCAGCGCATTTTCGAACTCGGCATTCCTATTCTCGGCATCTGCTACGGCCACCAAACCATGGCGCATCTTCTCGGCGGCAGGGTGGTAAAAGGCACACATCGCGAGTACGGCAAAGAGACGCTCGCCATCAAGAAGAAAGACAAGCTGTTCAAGGGGCTTGGCGCGAAAGAAACAGTGTGGTTTTCGCACGGCGACACGGTGGGGAAGTTGCCGAAAGGATTCACGGCAACCGCCTCGACTGCGGGCTGCAAGTACGCGGCGTACTCGAACAAAAAAAAGCAATTCTACGGCATCCAATTTCACCCGGAAGTAACACACACGGTGCATGGCACGAAAATCCTTTCGAATTTCGTGTTC